>JAPHUI010000461.1 GCA_026193755.1 Ignavibacteriaceae bacterium
AAATATTGTATTGGTACAAGTTCAGGAACAGATGGAAATCACCTCGCTCTATGGAGTCTAGACATAAAACCAGGAGATGAGGTAATCATTCCTGCAAATACTTTTATTGCAACTGCATGGGGAGCTACGCTTTGTGGTGCTACGCCAGTTTTAGTTGATTGTCATCCCGAGAGTTATAATCTTGATCCAGATAAGGTCTTAAAAGCAATAAATCAAAAGAGTAAAGTAATCGTTGCGGTTCATCTATACGGGCAACCAGCAGATATGGGTGCATTAAGAAATATTTCTGATGAACATAGGATTCATCTTGTTGAAGATGCAGCACAAGCACATTTGGCTGAATACAAAGGTAAAAAAGTGGGGGGACTTTCTGAGGTGACCTCATTCAGCTTTTACCCAGGAAAAAATCTTGGGGCCTACGGTGAAGCAGGTGCGGTAGTTACAAACGATGATAAAATTGCAAATAAAATAAAAAAATTACGTGAACATGGCCAATCAAAAAAATATTATCACGAAACTTATGGACATAATTACAGAATGGAGGGTATTCAGGGAGCAGTTTTAGGAGTAAAGCTAAAATATATTGACAAATGGACAAATGAAAGAAGAAGAGTTGCTCAGAAATATAGAGAAGTTCTAGGCAACCTTGAGAGAATTACTTTACCTAAAGAATTGTCGGGTAATAAGCATGTTTATCATCTTTATGTAATTAGAATTAATACTAACAATCAGCAAAAGAATCAGAAACTAAGAGATAATTTACAATCCTATTTGCAGGAAAATAAGATATCTACAGGACTTCACTATCCTGTACCGTTACATTTACAGGATTGTTTTAACCATCTTGGTTATAAAATTGGTGATTTTCCCGAAACAGAAAAGCTTGCGGAAAGTTGCCTTTCTCTACCTATGTTTCCTGAATTAAGCGAAAACCAGATAGAATTTGTAGCAGAAAAAATTAAAAGTTTTTTCAAGAATAATTGATTTTCTGCATAAAAATTTTTTAATGAGTTTAAGTAGAAATAATATTTTCCAATTTAAAATTAAAAACTTCTTAAAGATTGTGAATTGACTTAAGAATCAAGTATTGAAAGCCTTAATAATACGATAGAACTTTGTAAGGGAGAAAGAAACAATAATCCATTTATTTTTACCTTAGTCCAACTACTATTTTATTGAGGTTTTTTTGACATCCACTTCCTATTTTATTAAAAATAGATGAGTAATTGGTAAGTAGATTACGATTAACAATGTGAAATACTTTTGTCTCATTACTATTATTCTTTTTTGTCTTGTTCTCATTTTGAAACTGTGTTGATCTTCAACCTCTAATTTTATTTGAATTATTAAATAAAACTAGGATTTACCGTGGCACAATTTTAGAACTTTTAAAATGCTACTAAACTATCTTATTGAATCAATTAACAATTAGAGGGCTAAAAAATCCGAGCTATGCGAAAAATTCCTTCATTTAAAATTCTTTTTGGGATTACTGATTTATTAATACTTTTTGCAAGCTTTATTTCGGCAGCTTTCATACTAAGAAAAGAAAATAAGCTCAATTTATTCGAATTCATAAGTAACGACCCAAGTATTCTGATAATTTGTTTTTTACTCGCCCTAGTATTCCTAATTGTCTTTCAATACAATGGTCTTTATAAAATTAATGTTGTAATAACACGAGCTGCTCATTTGGCTAATATTTTAAAAGCCTTGTATTACGGATCTTTGAACGTTGTCCTTGTATCTTTAATAATTGAGAATTCAACGGCTCTTGATTCTAGATTTCTCATTGTTCTTTTCATCTTAATAGTTGTTCCCGCATTATATATTTTTAGAGTTGAGGCATTACGTTTTATATTCATTACATTCAGTAATACTAGCTTCAAAAGAAATATATTAATTATCGGGAACGGTAAAGCTGGTAACCTGCTTGCTGCTAAATTAATATATGAGAATCCAATTGGATTAAATATTGTCGGATTTGTAGAAGATAATCAGTCTAATTCGGATCTAGTAGCTAATGAAAACGTATTAGGTAGTGTAAGCGAAATGCAGGAAATCATTAATAAACACGATATTGATGAAATCATTGTAAACGTTGACGGGGGAAACACCGAGGGAACTCTTAAACTTATTGATGATTGTAAATCACTGAATTTAAGCGTTAAAGTCACTTCGGAATTATTTGACATTGTAGCTAGAAAAATGAAAACTGAGAAATATATTGATGTTCCAGTAATTGATGTGTCTTCTCATTATAATAATACAGTTACTCTCAGGATGAAAAGAGCTTTTGATTTAGCCCTTTCCTTTTTTGCTTTGCTTATATTGTTCCCTTTGATGTTATTGATTGCTTTGTTCATTAAGATTTCTTCACCAGGACCAATATTTTTTGCTCAAACCCGAATTGGAAAATATGGTAAAGAGTTTATATTTTATAAATTCAGATCAATGAAAGTAGTTAAGGGTGAAGATGAAGAACGCGTAAAGCAGATGATTAATTTTATGAACGATGAAAACTTAAAGACAAAAATAATAAATGATAATCGTGTAACTTGGATTGGTAAGATTATCAGAATGACATCTCTTGATGAATTACCGCAGCTCTTAAATGTAATCAAAGGAGAGATGAGCCTCGTCGGTCCTCGTCCTTGTCTCCCTTATGAATATGAGAACTACTCTGAATGGCAGAAAAGAAGAGTCAATGTTACACCAGGATGCACTGGAGTTTGGCAGGTTTGGGGGAGAAGTTCAGTTTCGTTTAAGGATAGTGTTGTTCTGGATTTATACTATATTAATAATATGTCACCTTGGTTCGATCTTCAGTTGATTTTTCAAACCGTTCCTGCAATATTAACTGCTAGGGGAGCAAAATAATTCGAAAGTTTTATTATTTTTAGCACATCTTAAATACTTCCGGAGGAATTAAAATGAAAATAGGGGTAATTGGTCTCGGATATTGGGGTCCAAATCTGGTTAGAAATTTCCTTTCACATAAAGATGTAAAAAAAGTAATTGCCTGTGATATTCGTGAAAATCGACTACAGGCAATCAAAGAAAAATTTCCCGCTGCTGAACTAAGTAAAAATTACAACAATTTAATCGAGGGTGATAGTGATATAATAGTAATTGCAACACCTGTAGATACTCATCACACATTAGCAAAAAAATCCCTCGAAGCCGGGAAGCACATCTGGGTGGAAAAACCTTTTACTTCAACATCTGCAGAAGCAGAAGAACTTATTGAGATTGCTGAGAAAAAAAGTCTTAAAATTTTCGTTGATCATACTTTTATTTACAATGGTGCTGTAAGAAAGATCAAAGAACTGATTGAAAAAAAGGAGTTAGGCAATATAATTTACTTTGATTCAGAAAGGATCAACCTTGGACTCTTCCAACGAGATGTAAATGTAGTATGGGATTTAGCCCCTCACGATCTCTCCATAATGACCTATTTATGTGAACACCGAAAAGTAAAAGCCCTAGCAGCAAATGGAATCGCTAATTTCAATGGTAAAGAAAATCTTGCTCATATATGCATTTACTTTGAAGATAACTGTTTTGCGCACTTTCATGTTAACTGGGTATCACCGGTCAAGATAAGAAGAATTATAATTGGGGGCGATAAAAAGATGTTGGTCTATGATGACATGGAAAATTTTGAGAAGATTAAAGTTTACGATAGTGGAGTAGAATTTAATTCCGCCGAAAAAATTCATGAAGCTCTGGTTCAATACCGAATTGGTGACATGTTTTCTCCAAAAGTTAACCAGACCGAGGCACTTGCTCTAGGTGCACAGGAATTTATATCTGCAATTAAAGAAAACAGAACACCTTTAACCAGCGGTAAAGATGGTCTTGCAGTTGTGAGACTTCTTGAAGCTGCAGACATTTCTTTAGCAAATATGGGCAAGATAGTTGAATTTGATAGTATGCTAGTGGAATAGCTAATGTTTAGAAAAAAACCTGCCAATAAATAAAATACTCAAACTTTTTAGCAGTACATTTCTCAAGAGAATTGTAACTTTTTCCATCAGTAATTTTTTAGGAAAATATTAATATCACTTTTACAAAAATTTTATATATTGATTAAAAAATGAGCAAACAAAATATTAACAACGTTAAACTAGGTAAAGACGTAAAGATCTATGATTTCGTAAACCTATACGGCTGCACTATTGATGATGGTACTAAAATAGGGACATTCGTAGAAATTCAAAAAAATGCATTCATAGGCAAAAACTGCAAAATTTCTTCTCACACTTTTATCTGTGAAGGAGTACACGTTGAAGACAACGTGTTTGTTGGTCACAATGTTACTTTCATAAATGATAAGTTGCCCAGAGCAACTAATATAGATGGATCTATCCAAACAGATTCTGATTGGAAAGTTGTAGAGACTTTTATTAAAAAGGGTGCTTCTATTGGCTCTTCTTCAACAATAATGTGTGGTATAACTATAGGCGAAAATTCGATCGTTGGTGCAGGTGCCGTTGTTACAAAGGATGTTCCACCCAATTCTGTTGTTGCAGGTGTTCCTGCCAAAGTAATTAAGAAATTAAAGTGACCATAAAATATATAAAGGAAAAGAAGTAAATAAATCCAAGTATAAATTTTATTTTTCCAACCAATTTTCTGTTAACATTAAACCCTAACTTTCCATTAAAAGTACTTGAATTAAGTTCACTTTCTGATTCTTCCAAGGAAGAATTACTATTGTTATTTCTCTTCAAAGAAGATACAACATCGACGAGAGGATAATTGAGCTGGCTCATATTCGTTTTCTTCAAAATTTATTAATGGACTATTTCGTCTTATTTCAAGAATAATTATACCACTTAGGATGATTTAAAAAATGCAATAAATATGTACAGATATCCGCTTACCTGTAGAATTTACCGGTAAGAATAAATATTATACTTTTTAAATCAGTTAAAACCAACGTCCTAATAGCTGACTATTCTTCTGGAACAATTTCAATTCTACGGTTCTTGCTTCTTCCCTCCTCAGTATCATTGCTGCCAATCGGGAAATTATCTCCCATACCAAA
>JAPHUI010000239.1 GCA_026193755.1 Ignavibacteriaceae bacterium
TATAGTGATTTAGTAAGAATACTTATTATCAATTTTTTCCCCCTTCCGTACAAAATAAATTCCCCCTTTAAACTATTGCAAAATTCCTTATATATAATGCAAGGATTTTTAATTTTATTTTAGATAATACAATTCAGAGGAGATAATGAAAGAATTACTTTTAATGGCTGCGATACTTTTGTCAGTCATTCCAATTAACACACAAAAAACAACCGAAAAGGATAATGTAATAAGCCTAATAATTCAATTTGACAATGCCATTACTAAAAAAGATTCAATTTCACTAAACAAGATTTTAACCGATGATTTCATTGGTTCAATACCAAATGGTCAGACCTTCTATAAAAAATCTTTTATAACCTCTCTTTGCAAACCGCAGAGTAGAACCCGTGAGATTAAAGATGAATCAAGCAAAGATTGGAATATTAAAATTTCGAATGATTGTGCAATTGTTAACCGTACTGTCACCTATCTGGTAAAAACAACGAGCAAAGAAAAACCTGCAGAAATCAAGGTGAAAAAACTTGAAGTCTGTCTTAAAGTAAAAGGAAAGTGGATGATAGCAACTGTTCAGGGAACAGAAGTTCTAAAAAATTGACTGCATCTGTTGAGTTGAGAAAAAATAAACTTAAATAATATTAGGTTGTCAGATTATGAAAAATTTAAAACGATCTTTGTATTTATTTCTATTCTGTTCGATAACGTTAATTGCGCAGATTACCGCAACAGATATTCAGAAAGACACCGTATTTTCTTTTGATAAAGAACCAATTGTTTATGAAAAAGCAGGTGCCGGAGAACCGACACTTGTCTTTGTTCATTGCTGGAGCTGTGATAAAAGCTACTGGGCAGGTCAAATTGATTACTTTAGTAAAAACTATAAAGTTATTGCAATTGATCTTGCCGGTCACGGTGAATCGGGATTGGGTAGAGTTGATTGGACAATTGAAAATTATGCTAAAGACGTAAAAGCAGTAATTGATAATGAGAAGCTTGATAAAATTATTTTAATAGGGCATTCAATGGGTGGCCCGGTTGTATTAGCAGCCGCTCAGTTACTCGGAAATAAAGTTAAAGCACTTATAACTATTGACACCTTTCAGGATATCGAACAAAAATACACTCAGGAAGAATTAGATAAATTTTATAAGGCATTTGAAAAAGATTTTGTTACCACAACGAAAGAATTCGTGAAAGGGATGTTCCCTGAAAATGCTGATAGCACTCTTATAACGGAGATTGCTGAAGATATGTCCTCAGCGCCGCCAAATGTTGCTCTGGCTTCATTCAGAAGTCTTTTTAAATTTAATGAGGCTGCTAACTTTGATAAAATAAACATACCGGTTCGATTTATTAATTCAGATAAATTCCCAACCAACATAGAAGCAGCAAAAAGACATATTAAAGATTTTGATCTGAAAATAATGAAAGGTGTTGGACATTTCCCTATGCTTGAAAAACCGGATTTGTTTAATAAAGTATTAGAAGAAACAATCAATAAACTCTAATTTTAACCACATAGACACATAAGAAACATAGTTCAAATCTTTCGTATTCTATGTTCCTATATAGTTCAAACAAAAATGAAGACAAACTTAATATTTTTCTTTATTTTCTTATTAACACAAACCTTTTTTACACAATCTCTAACCGATGGAAGAGCGTCACAGTTTATCGAAGCAATGATAAACAACAACGACTCTCTTGAAAAATTTGTCCTCGATGAAGAGTTGACATTATCAAAAAGACTCGGAATTATTTATGAAGGAATAAAGAACAAATTTCTTATCTCATACGAAATACCTGAAGAAATTCTAAATGAAATTAATAACAGAAAAGATGAATATAAAATAAACATTGAGAAGATAGAAAAACAGTATTCAATACTGTATTTTGAAGTGCCCGCAAAGAATTATAAAACACAATATTATTTTAAAAATGAATATCTTGTTTCACCTCCTTATTTCTATTACAGGGATTGGCAGAAAATTGAAAGCGAACATTTTATTTTCTACGTAAGTGAACCGAAATACTTTAATCAATACTGTGTTGATAAACTAGAGAATTTTGTAAATGGAATTTTTTCTTTATTAAAATTTACAGATGAAGAAAAAGAACTTCTGAAAAGAAAAAAATTAATCTACATCCTTTGCAGAGACGAAGATGAAATTGAAAAGTTAACTGGCTACAAAGCACGAGGAATAGGAAACCTTGCTTACGATTACATAATTACTACTTATAACTGTCATTACCATGAGCTGCTTCATATTCTAATAAACTTCAAGCTTAAAAAGCTTCCATTATATACACATCCTTTTCTGCAGGAAGGTTTTGCTGTCGCTCTCGGTGGAAGGGGTGGTTCCGAACCAGGAATAATTCTGAATCTCGGGAAATTTCTTGAACAATCTGGATTATTGAAAATTAACCAGCTTTCTAACGCAGATGAATACAAAACGTATGATGTTTCGATGAGCTATCCGCTCAGCGGTTTGTACAATTTTTTTCTGATTAATGAAATTGGAATTGAAAATTACCTGAAGCTCTACCGGAAATACAGTTCTGAAAATATCATCGGTTCAAGTATAAATCAGGATGAACTCCCTTCTGAAGTAAGTTGGAATGCTTTCGTAAATAATTACACAAATGCTCAGATAATCAAAATAGATTTTTCGGATGATGATTTTAACACAATTGCTAAAGATTCGAATTGTACAATAAAAGAAAATTGTGAACTTTATCAATTTGAAATAAACGACGATATTTTAATTTTAACCCCTGAAAGAGAAGAA
Organism: Ignavibacteriaceae bacterium; assembly: GCA_026193755.1. Taxonomy (GTDB): domain Bacteria; phylum Bacteroidota; class Ignavibacteria; order Ignavibacteriales; family Ignavibacteriaceae; genus IGN2. Next base: position 2,790 of record JAPHUI010000239.1, read on the forward strand.
GGATATGTCAGTAAAAAATTTAATGAGCTATATCCCGATAAGAACTATTATGGAGAAAAATATTTAATTAGAGTAAACGACAACGAGGCTGCGGTCTATAATCTTTTCACAAATAATTTAATTGCAAACTACGTAAGTGGGTTCAGTGTTAGTATGAGAGCAGTTCCCAAGGAAAACGGATTTTATAAATTTGCTGTTCAAAAGGAAATATTTAATGATGGATTTAAAAGCTGGATAATAAAAACTAATGAGGGAAAATGATTAAAACACTTGATAAACTTTTTCAGCGTGATCTTGAAAAACTGAAAACAGAAATTTCTTCCTACAAAGACGAAAAGAACTTGTGGAAAATTTCAGGCGATGTAAAAAATTCAGCAGGAAATCTCTGTCTGCATCTCTGCGGTAACCTTCAGCATTTTATCGGAGCAACGCTCGGTAATTCAGGTTACATAAGAAAACGTGATGAGGAATTCATTAGAAAAAATGTGCCGGCGAAAGAACTGATTGAGGAAATAGAGTTAACAACAAAAGTTGTTGAACAAACTTTAAATAATTTAAAAGAAGAACAACTCAGTGAAAAATTCCCTATAAATGTCTTTGGTTATGAAATGACCACAGAATATTTTCTGATCCATCTGGCAACACATCTGAATTATCACCTCGGACAAATCAATTATCACAGAAGATTGCTGGATAATTAGTTTCAGGATTAAATATCATCTTAGATGAAGATAGCATATGTTATCCGGGAGATACATCCACCATTCAGTCCGTTCATCAGATTCTATTAAAACATTAATAAAGTACATTGGTCCTGATTATTCTCTATCCTTTGGTTTTGTTTTTTAATCAAGTATTTTTGAGTACTTCTTCTAATAAATCTAATATCAAATTACTTAAAGAAATCGGAGGTACTCTATGAAAATACTTCAGGAATTTAAACAATTTATCATGCGGGGCAATGTAATCGATTTGGCAGTTGCTATAATTATCGGTATTGCCTTCGGTAAAATTGTTTCCTCATTTGTTAGCGATGTTATAATGCCCCCAATAGGATTGCTATTGGGCGGGGTTGATTTCTCCAACCTTGCACTTACTTTAAAAGCAGGTTCAGAAGGTGTTGAGCCAGTCCTTTTAAAATATGGTGTTTTTATAAATTCAGTTATTGACTTTATAATTATTGGGTTTGTAATATTCCTCATTGTAAAAGCAATAAACAGCCTAAAGAAAAAAGAGGAAGAAAAACCCGCTGCCCCACCAGCTCCAACTAAGTCAGAAGTTTTGCTTGCTGAAATAAGAGATGAATTAAGAAAAAAATAGTTTAAATTTTTATCTTTGAGCCACGGATTTTCCGTGGCTTTTTATTTTTATTGATTTATGAAAAAATATTCACTTATTGTAATTCTACCTATAATTCTTGTTCTTTTGTCCTGTGGAAGAAAAGAATATACTGAACAAGGTATAAAAGAGATAAAAAAAGAAATTGATTCTTTGCTGTACAATCCAGATGCTGAAGAACATTTCAACTGGGGTTCCGCAAAGGCATATTCAAATTTCCGGGCCTATTTTCATAACTCGAAGTTAATTTTTATTAACGAAGATTACAGATTCAGGCAATCCGGCGACTCATTCAACCGGTACTACTTTAAAGACGGTAATATGTTATACTATATCGGCA
>JAPHUI010000381.1 GCA_026193755.1 Ignavibacteriaceae bacterium
CCTCATTTAATTCGAAATAATCTGATAGTTAATAATTCAGCTCCGGCTGGTGGGGGCCTATATATTGAGATTCCACAAATTAAAAAATCTTCTCTTGATGGAAGAGCTTCAAAAAATAATTCGTCATTGGTGAAGGATGATGTACCCATTATTGAGAATAATACGATTGCCGACAATACAGCAGTAAATTATGGCGGAGGAGTAGCTATAATTTATCCGATTGTACCTCAGCTGATGAACTGTATAGTATGGGGAAATTATGCTTCCAGTACTCCTCAAATTTATGGGGTTGCAGATGTTCAGTATTCTGATATAGAAAGTGGTTATACCGGAACAGGAAATATTGATAGTCTTCCTCTGTTTGATGGTTCAGAGTATTACCTTCTTGGTTCAACATCACCCTGTATAGATGCTGGTAATCCAGATCCTATATATTTTGATGTAGGTGCTGGAGGAAACGCATTACCACCAGCTCAAGGTTCAGTACTAAATGATATGGGTCATTGTGGAGGACCGGCTTCGCTATGGTATTTATGGGATTGGCCTATGCCTGTTGAAGATAATTCACTAGTTGTATCAGAATTTATACTGATGCAGAACTATCCAAATCCCTTCAACCCAACAACAACAATCAGATACATGATACCTAAAAGAGCTTTAGTTACAATAAAGATTTATGATATACTCGGAGATGAAATAACTACACTAGTAAATGAAGAAAAAACAGTTGGGAATTATGAGGTTGAGTTTATTGCTTCCAACTTATCAAGTGGAGTTTATTTCTATCAACTTACAGTTGGAGATTTCATTCAGACAAAGAAGATGATTTTATTAAGATAATTTTCAGTCTCTGACACCTACAAATCTCTCGGAGTAGATATGCCAGAGCTGGCCCCTGTCAATTAAGTCCTACCTGTGGTAGGCAGATTGACGGGGGTTTTTGTTTGCCATAAACCAACAGTTGATTGCTTATCAAGCATAATTTTAGCAAGTTATGAATAGTGGTTCTGCACTTTAGGAGAAACGTATGGAAAAACGTTACTCTTATTTTTCTTCCGGAATATAGTGCTTCCCCCGAGGTGTAGAGTAGAGAATAGAAAACAGTTCTCATTCTACAATTAAATTGTATGACAAAGTATTTACAAATAATTTGTCTTTTTATTTTCTTCAATTCAATTCTTTATTCCCAGACGGGAAAAATCCAATTTGGACACCTCACAAGAGAGGACGGGCTATCGGAAGGTTCTGCCTGGTGTATACTTCAGGATAGCAAAGGATTTTTATGGATCGGTACAGCTGATGGATTAAATAGGTACGATGGATATCAGTTCAAAATTTTTAGGAACATTCCTAATGATTTAAATAGCATTTCAAATAGCCAGGTTCTCTCAATTTTAGAAGATAATTACGGAACGCTCTGGATTGGTACGGATGGAGGAGGTCTGAATAAATTTAATAGTGAAAAGGAAAACTTCACTAGATATCTTCACAATCCTGATGACTCAAACAGCATAAGTGATAATGCTGTGTGGTCAATTTATGAGGATAGGCTAGGAATTCTTTGGATTGGGACTTTTGGTGGTGGATTGAATAAGTTTGATAGGAGTAAGGAACAATTCATTAGTTACGTTCATAGTGCTGATAGTCCGAAATCCTTAAGTTTTAATACAGTAGTTTCAGTTTATGAAGACTCAAAAAGGAATTTATGGATTGCAACTTTAGGAGGAGGACTTAATTTATTAACTCTCTCTGAAAGAAAAAAAGTCAATCCTGATTTCATATATTTCAGACATGATCCAAATGATTCAAGAAGTATTAGTAGTGACCATGTGTCAAGAGTATACGAAGATAGATATGGTGTCATCTGGGTAGGTACTTTAGGTGAAGGACTCAATCAACTTGTTTGGGAAGACGAAAACAAATTAAAAGCTACTTTCATTCATCACAAGAATCAACCTGATGATCCGGCAAGTATTAGTGGTAATGAGGTTGTTCAAATTTATGAAGATAGAGATGGTAAACTATGGTTTGGAACCTGGGGTGGAGGATTGAATGAATTAGTTCCAGGATTTGATAAAAGCTTGCAACCAGCCTTTAAATCTTATGCTCATGATGCGAACGATCCATCAAGTTTAAGCAATAATATTGTTTATACTATTTATGAAGATAATTCAGGTTTATTATGGGTAGGTTCATGGGGAGCCGGATTCAATAAGTTTAATAAAAAGAAAAAACCATTTAAACATTTTAAGAATATTCCGAATGATCCATCAAGTTTAAGTGTCAATGGCACCTATGCAATTATTGAGGATAGAAATGGGTATATATGGATTGGAACCTGGGACGGTGGATTAGATAGATTAGATAGGAGAACTAATCAGTTTAAACATTACCGCCACAATCCTGATGATCCCACAAGCATAAGTGATAATGAAATTTATTCAGTATATGAGGATAAATTTGGAAAGCTCTGGATAGGAACATTTAACGGTGGACTGAATTTGCTGAATCCTGAAACAGATAAGTTTACTCACTACCAGCACAATCCGGCTGATCCTAAAAGTATAAGTTCAAACTTTGTTAATACCATCTGCGAAGATAAAGATGGCACTATTTGGGTGGGAACATTTGGTGCCGGATTAAATAGATTCGATAGAAAAACAGGAGAATTTGTTCATTACCGGTATTTTCCTGATGATAAAAATAGTTTGAGTGGTGATAATCCGGAGCTATTGTATGTAGATAAATTTGGTGAATTATGGGTTGGCACTCACAGTGGACTAAACAAATATGTTAAAGAAAATGATAA
>JAPHUI010000394.1 GCA_026193755.1 Ignavibacteriaceae bacterium
ATTATATAAATCAGGTGAAACTGAAGCAGCCATCAATGAATTTTTAACTTTGCAGCAAAAATTTCCAAAATCTCTTTACGCTGAAAATTCTCTTTTCACAATTGGCTTCATTAGATTCCAGAATGGAGATTATAAAGAAGCTATAGAAGATTACAGGAATGTTCTTCAGATATATAAAAATTCTTCATTAGCACCCGTTGTTTACTACTCTATCGGTGATGCTTTTTTCAACCAGGAGATGTACGATTCTGCTGTAGTTAATTATCAAAATGTTGTTAAAAAATATCCTTCATCAGAATACGTGTTCGACGCAGTTAATGGAATTCAGTACAGTTATGTAGCTATGGGTAGACCCGAAAATGCAGTTGATCTGATTGATAGATTTATTGGTCAGAATCCAAACATGAAATTTTCTGACCAAATCTATTTCAAAAAAGGTGAAATTTACTATAGTCAGGGGGACTACCAGAAAGCTAAAATAAGTTATCAGGAATTTATTGCTAAATATCCAAAGAGCACTTATGTGCCTGAAGCGTATTATTGGCTTGGTAAAAGCTGTCAGAATTTAAAACAGGATGATGAGGCAATATTTTACTTTACTAAAGTTTTTGAAAATTATCCTTCTTCCGAGTCTGCCGCTGTATCAGTAATTGAGCTTGGTAAAATTTATGAAACGACAGGGAATTATACTGCTTCAATTGAATTATTGGAAAAAGCTTCGAAAATATTGAAGGACTCACCCAGACTTCCTGAAATTTTGTTCATAAAAGGAACTACGTATATCAAGGCGGATGACGTACAAAAAGCATATGGAACTTTTGAGGATTTGGCAATGTATCACCCGGAAACTTTATTCGCTGACAAGGCTAAATTCGAAATGGGTCTTATAGACCTGGCAGCCGAAAGATATGAAATCGCTAATAATCACTTTCTGGAAGTTGCTGAAAAAAGAACAGATGAGCTTGGAGCTAGGTCTCAATATTATTTTGGATTATCCCTTTTTGAACAAAATAAAATTACCGAAGCGATCTCAGCACTTGTTCGTATAAAGACAGTTTATTCTTTATATGATGAATGGCTAACCAGATCTTACATTTTGCTGGGTGACTGCTATGTAAAACTGAATGATAAAAGAAAGGCTGAGGAAATGTACAGGGTTGTAATTGCAAAACACAAAACTGATGCATTTGGAGAAGAAGCAAGACAAAAAATAAATAAACTCAAATGATTAAAATATTTTTAACAATCATTTTACTTTATGCTGCAGTAATTTTTTCGCAGGATAAAAATCCGAACGTAGAACTGCCTGATTTTGTTATTTTAGGAAGAGACGTAGTTTCTATACGCAAAGTTGAAAAACTTAAACCCGATTTTATCTCAACTGTATCGAGTGAATTTCTTAAACCGACCTATAAACCGGATCAACTTGAAGTTACCGATATTTCCAATCCGGTTGGCAGTGATTTATCACTTCTTGATTCAGCTAATTTTAAGCACGGATTTATTGAATTAAAAGCTGGTCGTTATCAACTTCCTGCAGGAGAAATAAGCTATGCTTTCCCTTTTACAAGGGGTATGCTGCACGGATCTGTCAAAGGTTTAAATCAATTAGATTATGTAGATAACAGCGACAGACGATTTCTGGAGGGTTCACTTGATTTTGCATACACTCTCCCAACTGAATTAAGTACTTTTGCCGGAACAAAATTTAGTTTGTCAGGAGATCACTCAAAAAATTATTTCAAATTTTTTGGCTCTACTGATCCTGGTAGAAAGAGAACTCTAAACATAGGTAATGCAGCAATTGATATACAAAATCTTTATATGAAGGAATTTAATTTTGATTTTAATGCTGGCAGCGATTTTACTTATCTGGACAATGAAAAATTTAATGAAGCATTATATTATGGAAACGGCTTTGCGAGGCTAAAGTTCAGTTACTTTGGTTTAGGAATAAAAGCGGTATATCAAAATCAAAATTTAACAACAGATTCACTCAAAGATTTTAGTTCGAATTATTTTTTAATTAGACCTACAGCATCTCTTGAATTGTTTAATAAAATAATGCTTGAGGCTGGTTTTACATTTTCAGGAAGCAGTGATGAAAAATTCAATGCCCTTTTTGCTTTACTTGGTGCCGAGTTAACGAGGAATCTAGTTATGTTAGTTGAATATTCTCCTTACGGTGAGAATATGACTGCTGGCAGATTTTTGTGTGATAATTTTTATTACAATCAGCAGTATTTACCACATATTTTTCTTAAAAAGAACAACAAGTTAAGAGCTACTCTTAAGTATGAGTTCAGTACTTATTATCAAATCGATGGTGGTTTAGAATATTTTTCTTCAGATAATTTCCCATTCTATACCAACCCTAATAATGATGGATTTTTTGGAATTAATACAACGGATGTAAAAAGTTTTGATTTCTTTCTGAATTTACTTTATCACCTTGGTCCTTACGGCTATCTTTATGCAGGAATTGATTATTTAAATGTTAAGAATTCAGATTCGAAAACAATTCCCTATTACCCAGGTTTTAAGGCTGACGTGACCTATGGGTATTATTTTATACCTGAATTGAAAGGTGAGGCCAAACTAAATTATTTGTCAGACAGGTATACTGATCCCGAAAATCTGGTAAAATTGTCAAGTTTTTGGAATCTTGGTCTTAAAATAACCTATGATATTGATAAGTATATTGGTGTGTTTTTTGAATTAAATAACATTTTGAATACAAAAAGATTCATATGGGAAAATTACCAGGAAAAACCGTTTGATGTGCTTGTTGGTGCAAATTTTTTCTTTGAATAAATACAATAGTTAAGTTTTATGGTAAAATTATATAACAAGAACAGTTTAAATTTGAAATGAGAAAATCACTGATAATTTTTGGTGAGTAAAATGATTAGTAAAGATGAATTGGTAAAAAATGTTGCTGAAAAATGTGGTGTTGCATTAGAAATATCCTCTTTCTTTTTTGAGGTTTTCATAAACAGGGTAAGCAACAAACTAAAACCCGGGGAAATAATCCAGTTTGATAATTTTGGCTACTTCCACAAAAGAAATTGCAGAATTCATCTGGAGAAATCTTCTGATTCACCAGCAGCTAAAGCTTATTTGTTACAGTTGGTTCTTTTTTCTTTAGAACCAAATGTAAAAAGTGATTTAACTTCAGTACACTTCTTAAAAATTCCTAATCTTAAGACTCTTTGGTTAGATGACAAGGAATTTCAAAATAGTTTAAAAGCTGGTGACTTTGCCCCCTATACAGAAAGAGACCAATTAATTAAAGCATTTGCTACTAAAGCAGAGGTTATAATAAGTGGATTACGTAAAGACTATGACAGTGAATTAGAAAATGAACTAATGGTACCTTTAACATTTGATTTGAATTTTTTAATTAAGACGGGACAAAAATCCGCGTCAACCACTAAAAAAGAATTTGAAAAGGTTGACTCAAAATTAAATGAAGAGAAAAAAATACTGGACAAAACCAAAGAACTATCTGAAGATGGTCTACCCTGGAATTACGGAACAAAATTTTTAGAAAAAAATAAAGGTGCTAGACCGACGGACGATAGTCAAAATGTGAGACCGAGAGAGAGAATTGACCCGAAACTCCTTTCAAAAAAAGAGTCAGGTATTTCAAGTGAAAAAAGATCCAAATTAAATGAATTCGAACCTGTCCGCTCACGATTATCTAACGAAGCAGATGATAAAGATACTATCAATGCTATTGATACAATTAAGTTCAATCTTGCGAAAGCTTTTGAGCAGACTAATGAAAAGTCAACAAGCAACACATTTACAGAAGTTAGGTCGAAAACCGGGGCACGTCTTCCTAAAGAAGATGGGAAAAATAAAGGATCTAAAAGAACTGGTCGTTTATCAGAAACCAGACTTAAGTATCAAGGTTATAAGCAAAGTAGAAATTATTTGCCTATGATCATTTTATTATCATTTGTTGTAATAGCAGGAGCTGCAATTTATTTTTATTTTTTCAGAGGGAATGGAATTGAAGAAGGGTCTGGAAAGATTGTCTATGATGTTAAACCACCATCAAATGTGACTGTTGTTGAAAGAGGTTATGAATTTGCTGTAACTTATCCTTATCCAAAAAGTGATAGCAGGATCAAAGTCTCCGGATACAACCCGGATGCATTTTTAGTAACTGAAGCAAAACCAGAAATAATACTTGAC
>JAPHUI010000428.1 GCA_026193755.1 Ignavibacteriaceae bacterium
ACACAAATAAGTATTGAAGAGGTTAACCGCAAAGGAAACGAAGATGAACTGGAAGTCGGCGAAGATTATGTAGAAAAAATTGAACTTTTATCTCTTGGCAGAAGGCTGATTACTCTGGCAAAACAGCTCCTTAATCAAAAAATTAGAGAAATAGAAAAAGATATTATTTATAACGAGTACAAAGAGCTGGCTGGAGAAATTGTTGTTGGTGATATTTATCAGATCAGAAAAAATGACATTCTTATCAATCACAATAAAAACGAGCTTGTACTTCCGCGCGATGAGCAAATACCCTATGAAAAATATAAAAAGGGAGAAACGATAAGAGCAATTGTTAAAGAAGTAAGAAAATCGGGAAGTGGTCCGCAGATAATTGTTTCCAGAGCAGATAATATGTTTTTAAGAAGACTGTTTGAAATTGAAATACCGGAAATCTACGATGGAATTATTGAAATTAAAGGAATAGCACGCGAACCTGGTGAGAGGGCAAAAATTTCGGTTGAATCGCAGGATGCCCGAATAGATGCAGTCGGTGCTTGTGTGGGAATGAAAGGTGTAAGAATTCATGCAATTGTGAGAGAATTGAATAATGAAAATATTGATGTGATAAATTTTACTGAGGATCCAACATTGTATATTCAAAGATCACTCGCCCCGGCTAAAATTAAACAGGTTGAAGTTGATGAGGAAGCTAACAAAGCAACGGTTATGGCAGACTCTGATCAGGTTTCTTTGATTGTTGGAAGAAACGGAGTAAATATTCGTCTGGCAATGAAACTTACCGGTTATGAGATAGATGTATTGCGTGAAGAAAAAGCTTTTGAGGAATATGAAGAGGATATTGAACTCATCGATATGAAGGAAGAATTAGGAGAGGAAGTTTACAATACATTAATTAATAACCGTTACGATACTGCATTGGAAGTATTAACTGCTGGTGCAGAAAAACTTATGGAAATTGAAGGTTTCGATGAGGAAAAAGTTAACAACATAATTGAAATTCTTAAAGCTCAATTTGAGGAAGAAGAATAAACTTAAACTACTTTTATGGCAGATACTAAAGACAAAAAAATAAGAATATATAAGCTGGCTACCGAGTATAATCTATCGGCAGATACGCTAGTTGAATTCTTGGCTGAAAAAGGCTTTAAGGTAAAGAACCACATGTCTTTATTAAATGATGACATGATCGATGCGATAAATGCGCAGTACAGGAAGGAAATTGAAAAAGCCGAACATCACTATAAAAAATTAGAAGAGTTTCATAAGAAGCGTGCTGAAAGAGCCATAAAGGATGCCAAAGAAGAGGGGAAAGAAATTGAAGTTGAGGAAACTATTCCGACTGAGGAGCCTGTGGAAACGGAATCAATAGAGAAAGCAACCGAAAAGGCGGTTGAGGAAGTTGCTCAAATAGAATCTGAGAAACATGGACAGGAAACTGTTGAGGAAAAAGACGTTGAAAAAGATGAAGCCTCATCAGAAGTAAAGACTGAAAAAGAATCCCTATTACCTAAACCCAAAGGTTTGAAAGTAATAGGAAAAATGGATCTTGATGAAGGTAAAAAGAAAGAGACAGCTCCAAAAGGTGAAACTAAAGGTGAAGGTAAGACTGAAGAAGCTCCAAAGAAAAAGCGTAAACCAAGAGTCAGAAAGAAAAAAACCGATACGGCTGCTGAAGATACCCCTGAAGCTAAAAAGAAAAAACGTGTTAGACGTTTTGAGGTTGATGAGCGTGAAGTAAAAGAAGCAATCCGGAAAACTCTTTTAAGTATGGATGATACATCAGTCTCTGGTAGAGCTTCTGTCAGGAAAAGAAAAAGAAGAGAGCGGGAAGCTCTGGAAGAAAAACGACTCGAGGAGAAATCTCTCGCCGGGAAAAAATTAAAAGTGAACGAGTTTATCTCTGTTAGCGAACTGGCTAACCTTATGGATGTTCCTGTTAGCGATGTAATTACAAAGTGTATTGAGCTGGGACTGATGGTTTCTATTAATCAAAGGTTAGATGTAGAAACCATAACTCTTGTGGCAGATGAATTTGAATTCGATATTGAGCTTCAGGAAGAGTACACATCTGACGCAGTCGAAGATATGGAAGATGAACCTGAAGAATTGCAGCCTCGCCCGCCTGTTGTTACAATAATGGGTCACGTTGATCATGGAAAAACTTCGCTTCTTGATTATATAAGAAGAACAAACGTTGTCGCCGGTGAATCGGGTGGAATTACTCAGCATATAGGAGCTTATAAAGTTGAACTTGATAATAGTCGATCAATCACTTTTCTTGATACTCCTGGTCACGAAGCTTTTACTGCAATGCGTGCCCGCGGTGCTCAGCTAACAGATATTGTTATACTGGTTGTTGCTGCAGACGACGCTGTTATGCCCCAGACTGTGGAAGCAATTAACCACGCACAGGCTGCAGGGGTTCCTATTGTTGTAGCAATTAATAAAATTGATAAACCAGGTGCAAACCCTGAAAAGTTAAAACAACAACTGGCCGATAGAAATATTCTCGTTGAAGAATGGGGTGGAAAATACCAGTCAGTTGAATTATCAGCAAAGCACGGAACCAATGTTGAGCAATTATTGGAAAAGATTCTTTTAGAAGCTGAAATTTTAGATCTTAAAGCTAACCCGGATCGATTGGCACGTGGGGTAGTCGTTGAATCGGAACTTGATAAAGGCAGAGGAATAACCGGAACAATATTAGTACAGAAAGGAACTTTAAAGATCGGCGATCCTTTTATTGCGGGAGTTTATCAGGGTAAGGTTCGTGCAATGTTTGATGAAAGAGGAAATAAATTAACAGAGGTTCCGCCTGCAACACCGGCCTTAGTTCTAGGCTTTGAAGGTCCTCCTACCGCTGGTGATTCTTTTGTTGTCGTAGAATCTGATAGAGTAGCAAGAGACATAGGAATTAAGAGACAGCAGCTAAAACGTGAACAGGGTCAGAAACAAATTCATCAGATTACATTGGATGAAGTTGCCAGACAGATAAGCATCGGTGGTGTTAAAGAACTTCCCTTAATTGTTAAAGGAGATGTTGATGGTTCTGTAGAAGCTCTGGCAGATTCATTACTTAAACTTTCAACCGAGGAGGTTGTTGTTAAAGTAATTCATAAGGGAGTTGGTGGAATTTCGGAAGGAGATGTTCTTCTTGCTGATGCATCAAAAGCCATAATTATTGGTTTTCATGTAAGACCAAATCTCAATGCAAGAAAGCTTGCTGAAAAACAACTTGTCGATATCCGTCTTTACAATGTTATTTATGATGTAATAAACGAAGTTAAATCTGCTCTGGAAGGATTACTTTCTCCGATTATTTCTGAGGAAGTTACGGCTACACTAGAAGTAAGAGATATATTTAAAGTACCCAAATTCGGAACTGTGGCAGGCTGTTATGTTCTTGAAGGAAAGATAATGCGCAGCAATAAAATCAGGCTTGTTAGAGAGGGTATAGTAATCTTTGAAGGTGACATTGGCAGTTTGAAAAGGTTCAAAGATGACGTTAAAGAGGTTGATTCAGGTTATGAATGTGGAGTGAACATTGCCAATTACAACGATATAAAAGTTGGCGACATTATAGAGTCTTATAAATTTATTGAAACTAAAAAAACTTTGTCCTGATAATAACAATTTAAGGTTATCCGTTAATAAATCATGTCTTCACACAGAGTAGATAAAGTTGAGCAGCTGATTAAGGAACAAATAAGTTATATCCTTCTTTATAAAATGCAGGATGAAGAACTTGGTTTTATTACTGTAACGGATG
>JAPHUI010000209.1 GCA_026193755.1 Ignavibacteriaceae bacterium
AAGTTTACGTGGGGAATTAATTCAGCCTTCTGATAAGAATTATGATGAGGCTCGTAAAGTTTTTAATGCAATGATTGATAAACGTCCGGCATTAATCGCAAAATGTAAGGATGTGGCCGATGTTATTACGGCATTAAATTTTGGAAGAGAAAATAATTTACTAATAGCAGTCCGTGGCGGTGGACATAATGCAGGAGGATTAGGCATATGTGATGACGGACTAGTAATCGATCTCTCTAATATTAATTTTGTGCACGTTGATAAAAAATCAAAAACAATCCGCGTTGGTGGTGGAGCAATCTGGGGAGATGTTGATCACGCAACCCATCCTTTTGGTTTGGCAATACCGGGAGGGACTATTTCAACTACTGGAATTGGAGGACTTTCTCTGGGAGGTGGAGTTGGATATTTAACCCGTAAGTATGGATTAACAATCGATAGTATTCTTGAAGTAGATATTGTATTGGCTGATGGATCATTTGTAACGGCAAGTTCTAATGAAAATGCTGACCTTTATTGGGCTATTCGGGGCGGCGGTGGTAATTTTGGTATAATTACTTCGTTCTTATTCCAGGGTCATCCGGTACATACCAGCTATGCCGGACCAACACTTTGGCATATTGAGAACACAGAACGGATATTAAAATGGTATAGAGATTTTATATTAAATGCACCGGAAGATCTGTATGGTTTTTTTGCACAATTAACAATTCCGGGTCCGCCATTTCCTGAACCGTTGCATGGTAAAAAAGTGTGTGGCGTTGTTTGGAATTATTTAGGACCGCACGAAAAAGCTAAAGAAGTATTTAAACCAATTCTTGATCTTAAACCTGATTTTGAACACGTAGGACCAATACCCCATCCTGCACTAAACAGTATGTTTGATCCTATATTACCCCCTGGTTTACAATGGTACTGGAGAGCTGACTTTATCAACCAAATTCCTGATGAAGCAGTTGAATTGCACTCAAAGTATGGTAAGGAAATGCCCACACCTCTTTCGCAAATACATATTTATCCAATAGATGGAGCAGCACATAAAGTTGGTAAAAATGATACTCCCTGGGCTTATAGAGATGCTAATTGGGCTCAGGTAATAGTTGGTATTGATCCGGATCCGGCTAAGAATGAAAAGATTACTAAATGGACAAAAGATTATTATGATGCTATCCATCCATATTCCGCTGGTGGTGCTTACATTAACTTTATGATGGATGATGAAGGACAGGAAAGAGTGAAAGCATCTTACAAAGATAATTATGATAGGCTGGTTAAAATTAAAAACAAGTATGATCCGAAAAATTTATTCCGTGTTAATCAGAATATAAAACCAACTGCTTAAGAAAGATTGATGTGTTAAAAATAATAATCCCTGCTTATTAATTTAGGCAGGGGATTTTAGTATATTAAGCAAAATTCAACAGCACAACTTTTTAATTTTGAATCCTGTGAATGTTCCCAAAAGAATCTTACCGGTAATTGTATTCTCACAGTTCTCCGTAACTTCACTCTGGTTTGCCGGGAACGCGATAATTGCAGACTTACAATCTGCAATGAATGTCGGTATTCAAGAAACCGGTATTGTTACTTCAGCATTCCAGCTGGGTTTTATTACGGGCACACTTCTATTTGCATTTTTCTCTGTCTCTGACAGGTACTCTCCGAGAAAATTATTTCTTGTCTGCTCAGTGTTTGGTTCCATTTCAAATCTTTTAATATACCTGGTTGCGTATAATCTCTTTTCCTTGCTTGTATTACGTTTTTTAACAGGATTTTTTCTTACAGGTATCTATCCTGTTGGAATGAAAATAGCGGCAGGTTGGTACAAAGGAAAATTAGGAAATGCAATCGGTCTGCTGGTTGGAGCTTTGGTATTGGGTACAGCGTTTCCGCATTTATTAAAAAGTTTCGGTGGCTCATTACCGTGGGAACAAGTTATTTTTATTATTTCAGGTTTTTCTTTATTGGGTGGAGTAACGATGTATTTGTTAGTTAAAGACGGTCCGTATATTTCTTCTGGAACCAAATTCGATCCCAGCGCAATGGTTAAAATTTTGAAAGAGAAAAAATTAAGATCATCAGCCTTAGGATACTTCGGACATATGTGGGAGCTTTATACTTTTTGGGCGCTCATTCCTGTAATTCTTCTTTATTATTTAAAAATAAACCCGGCTAATTTGAACATCTCTTTTTGGTCATTCATAATAATAGCTTCCGGAAGTGTTGGCTGCATTGTTGGAGGAATGCTTTCAAAGAAAATAGGAAGTGCAAAAGTAGCATTTATTCAACTTGCCTTTTCTGGTACATGTTGTTTGATTTCACCTTTGATGTTTTATACCTCAGTTCCAATCTTTTTAACATTTCTTATTCTTTGGGGGATTGTAGTTGTCGGTGACTCGCCGCAGTATTCTGCTATCATCGCACTTTCAGCGCCTAAAGAATTAGTCGGTTCGGGATTAACAATAGTAAATAGTATAGGGTTTGCGTTAACAATACTTAGTCTCTGGTTTGTATATCAGTTTTTAGGAGTGATAGAAATTCCCTATGCATTAATTATACTGTCCTTAGGTCCAATACTTGGTCTAATTTCTATGAAAAAGTTGATATACCGAGACAGTGCCCGCTTAGATGAGCAAGTTTAACAAAGTCAAAAATTATCGTTGGAAAATGTGAGAATATGATTCTGGTTACTTAAAAATATTATTTCAATTACCCCCGCATTTAAATGATAAGCAGGGGTAATAAATATTAATTTGCATTTTATTGATGCTGCTGATGCTATAACTTAATCTCTGCCAAAGTGAATTTATCAAGCCTTTCTACTTTAACTTCAATCCTTTATTGATTTGAGGTTTTTATTTATTCCGATACTTTTCAACTTTATAATTTATTTTGAACTTATGCTTTTCTCATCTGCTTTAAAGCTTTCGATGGCAAGGGCAGAACAGATGTCTTTTACGGATTGATTGGAAGAATTTCTTGCCACATCATAGATTGAAGCATCGCCTTTATCGGAATGGAGCTCGTCAAGCGCGAGCGCAGATAATATACGTGCGTGAGTTTCAAAGTTTTCGTTGCGAACTATGTTGCTCAAAGGATCAATAAATGAAGTGAATGCTTCATCCGGAAAGACCTGTTCAAGCTCTCTTATTGTCTGAACAGAGGATGAAACCATATTTGCATCATTGCTCTGCAAAGATTGAAGCAGCATCGTTTCAGTTTTATCCAGATGTTCTTTTAAGAAATGAGAATTGTGCTGTTTTGCGAAACGGCTTGACTTGCTTTGTGCAGTAGTTGCTGCTGAAAGGATTAATATTGTTGCAAGCGAGAAAAACATTACTCTAATCATTTATCACTCCTTAGTTTTTAATAGATGTTTTTGTTTACGGCGGACAAGCTATCTGAAAAGGATTAAGGTTTGATTAATTATAGATTAAAATCTGTGGTAAAATGTTTACCCTGATTTTTTTAGGGATGCATTCTCAGTTCAATAAATAAATATTAAATGAAGCTTGCAATTTCCTTCAGACTCTTCTTTTGTATGTCAGGCACTTTCGCATCCTTTGCAGGATATCCAACTACCAGCAAAAGAAAAGGTCTTTCATTTTTTGGTCGGTTTAGAATTTCATTTAAAAAATTCATTGGGCTAGGAGTGTGCGTGAGTGAAACCAATCCAGCATTATGAATTGCAGTGATAAGTATTCCAGTTGCAATACCTGTTGATTCCATTGCGTAATATTGTTTGACTTGTCTACCATCCGGGAGGACTTCGTAACTTTTATAAAATATTGAAATGAGATAAGGTGCTGTTTCCAAAAACGGTTTACTCTCATCTGTGCCCAATGGTTCAAGAACTTCCAGCCATTCTTTTGGTGCACGTTTGCTATAGAATTCTTTTTCTTCCTCTTCTGCAGCAATTCTTATTTTCTTTTTTATTTCGGGATCAGAAACGACTACAAAATGCCAGGGTTGTAAGTTTGCACCGCTGGGCGCAGTTCCTGCTGCTTTTATGCAGTTCTCAATTATTTCTATTGGAACAGGCTTATCAGAAAAATCTCTCACACTTCGACGTCTTTTAATATCTTCATAAAATGCTTGTGCTCTTTTCAGCATTTCATCAACAGGATATTCTGTGTAATTGCTTAGTGGAATTAATCGTAGTTTAGTCATAACTGGTTGGTTTTTATGAATACTTTTTGAAAATGAATATTATAAAAATGCTTATTCCCATTGCCATTTTTTTGAATTCCATCTGGTCTTCGTTTTCTCATCGAATATTGGTTCGATGAAGGATTGGATTCTAGTGACCACATCATTGAAGCTAATTTTTAGATCTAGTTTATTTAGTTTAATAAATGATTCCCACTGTGTTTGTTTCTGCTGATTATTTTTGAAAGCCTTATCGAAGACGATATATTTATCTTCGAGATTAGTTCCTCGATTCTCAAAAGTTTCGATAATGGCTTCTCTAAGCACGGTTCTATTAAAAGAATTATTCTCAGCGATAAAGTTGAGGTCATAAAAATCTTTCATCCTGCTTGTAACAAAATTCAGTTTTACAATCGCCTCAAATTTTTCTGCTACTGCTGAATCAAATGAATAAACAAATATTTTAGGTGAAGGAAAATCAAGGAGAGTGGGATAGTCAATCTCATAAGGCCCGGTAGTAATTTTATCTCCAAAACCAATATCAATTGAAAAATAACCTTTAATTGTGTCCATCTTATATGGCACTTTAATTCTCACCCCATCAAAATCCGCACCCTCTTTAATCTTTTTGCCTTCTATTTTATCCGCAATAAACTCAACACCATCGTCAGTATTTATTTCAGCAATTTCTTTTATCATAACTGTGCAATCCTTTACATCACTAGATACTGAAAGACCTAGAAAATCGATATCCTTTGTCGGACGAAATTTAGATATTCTATTTGTCATCAACAGAAATGCACCCTTAAGAATGAACTGTGATCTATAAGGCGATATTGAAATTCTATAGAGAAAACGTTCTTGAAAATATTGGCGCAAAATCGCATTATAATCTCTTTTGCTTTTGTTGGCAATATTCAACAGTCTATTCCTAACTGAGACAGCTACATTTTTGGTTTCCTTTTTCATTAAGCCATCAGTCCTTTAAGAATTGGTGTTATAACTGTTTTAACCTGGCATATTTCAGCATACTTTATAAGTGAAGCAATACTTTTCTTTTTTTGTTCCAGATAATTTTTAAGAGCCTGCATTGCAAGTTCCTCTCCAAATTTATTCCTATATCTAAACATATCACAGACTGTTTTTTCTTTATTGTAAATTTTCAGTTCACCATATTTCGTTTTAATAATTTCGATACCCGGATTGTAAAATCTTTCTCTGAAGTAAAAGGTTTTTACCGGCGGATAAATTATACTTTTACTTTTTCGTGAATGTGGAATTGCATAGTAAATTTCTGAAGGATTAAAATCAGTCATTTCATAATAATCCATTGCTGAGATAAGGCAGATTACAGCTTGAGGTTCTGCCCTGCATACCGTAATAAGGCTAACATTTACATTCTTAAAAAAACTGTAATCTGCTAGACGATAAATCCCCGGTATTATTTTTACTATGACATTTTCCTTAACAAGCTTCGCAATGTCTCTTGTGTGAAACTTAGCTTCTTTCAGTTCTTTCATAGTAGCAAAGCCGCCGTTTTTTGAAATATATGATATGATTTCTTTCATTCTACACAATGTTCTATTTTACTGCCAACAATATATATTGGCAGAATATTAGAACCAAACCGTTTACAAGGTAAATGTAACAAATCTACCTTGAAATCGAACCGAGTTATTCTCTTAACTTGAGATCACAATTTGTGACCTCAAGATATAAGATGGAAAGGTTTTCCCCTCCTGCCTGAGAAGGGGATTAAGGGGAGGAGGGAACTTTTTCACCACCCCGTCACTAAACCTGCCTGACGGCAGGCAGGGTGACGCCCCTCCTCACAGGTGAGGAGAGGAAATGAATAAAATTTTATAAAAAATTATTCCAATATTAAAAAAAAGGCGAGTCACCGACTCGCCCCTACTAACTTCTAGCTTCTTACTTCTAACTACTTTAATAAAACCATCTTCTTCGTCTCAACATATTCACCAGCTTTCAATTGATAAAAATAAATCCCACTTGGAAGATTATTTCCGTTGAACTCAACTTCATACTCACCAGCAGGTTTTTCTTCGTTAACGAGAGTTGTAACTTCTCTTCCAAGTAAATCGTAAACCTTTAGTGTTACAAATTGCCGACTGCCAATTGCATATTGCAGACTTGTACTTGGATTAAACGGGTTAGGGTAGTTTTGGTAGAGCAGAAATGAATTGGGTCGAACTGATTTTATTTCTTCTTCAATGAAAGTAACTCCGCCGTTAGTGGTTTTGAGAATCGTTCCCCAAGACCCTACAACCCAACCAGTGCTGTTGTCACGAAAGTGAATAGATAAGAGAGTATTAGTAGTGCCAGTTGGTTGTATTGACCAGTCATTCCCACCATTGGTCGTGTGAAGAATAGTGCCAAGGTGCCCTGCTATCCACCCAATTTCACTAGTGTTAAAAAATATTGAGTTGAGGACATAGGAAGTTCCGGATATTTGTTGCTGCCAAGTTATCCCTCCATTTGTGGTTTTAATTATTAAACCTGCATTGCCTGTGGCCCAACCAGTATTTTCATCTTTAAAATAAATTGATTTTAGCAAAGTTGTAGTTCCACTGGATAGACTGAACCACTCAGTTCCACCGTTTGTGGTTTTAAGAATTGTTCCTGCATATCCAGCAATCAAACCAATAGCATTATTTAAAAAGTAAACTGATTCGAGTCTCCCAACGGTATTTGTAAACTGAGGCATCCATTCTGCACCACCATTTGAAGTATGTAAAATCAAACCCCAACCATTAATATTATCACCTACTGCCCAACCAGTAATTTCATCGACAAAATAAACAGAAAACAGGTAATGCGTTGAATCACTAGTTTGATTTATCCAATTATCACCTCCATCAGTTGTGTGCAATATGACACCATTTAATCCCACAGACCATCCCTTTAAACTGTCAACGAAATGAACTGAACGCAAATCATTATTGGTCCCACTCAATTGTGATATCCAATCTGTACCGTCGTTAGTACTTTTTAATATTGTACCATTATTTCCGACAGCCCAACTTATTTGTGAATCAATTGAATATATGGAATATAAAAAATTTGTATTTCCATCTGATTGTTGCAACCAATCTGCTCCCCCATTAGTTGAATAGAGAATAACACCTGCAAGGCCTGCTACCCAACCATAATTACTATTTATAAACTGAATTGAAGTTAGATAGGTATTGATACCATTGTATTGTTTAGTCCAAGTTTCGCCCCCATCCGTTGTATTGATTATTATTCCATCATCTCCGCTGATCCAGCCCTTGTCTGAATTTATGAATTGAACTGAACTTAGCCAAGAATTTGTTCCACTTGTTTGTGTCAACCAGTTTGCACCTCCATCAGAAGTTTTAACTATAATTCCCCACGACCCAACTGCCAAACCCATATTTTGATCAACAAAATAAACAGATGATAAATTATTACTAATACCACTGACCTGTACTGTCCAGTCCTCTCCTTGATTTGTCGTTTTAAGAATTGTACCGTTGCTACCGACAGCCCAGCCATAATTATTATGCGGGAAATAAATTGAACTTAAGTTTTGAACGGTTCCACTAATTTGAAATTTCCAGGTTTCACCATTATCATAAGTGTTCAGTATCGTACCATTGTTTCCAACAATCCATCCAATATTGTTATCAATAAAATAAACTGAATTGAGCCAATCGTTAGTATTGCTTGTTTGAATTATCCAAGTGTCCCCACCATTAGAAGTTTTCATAATTAAACCATCTTGCCCAACAATCCAACCAATATTTATATCTTTAAACTGAACAGACAAAAGATGCTTACTTGTTCCACTCGATTTGATTTTCCAATTACTACCACCATTTGTGGTTTTTAGAAATGTCCCATCCATCCCTACAGCAAATCCATTATTAATGTCTATAAAATCAGTAGAATTGATAGTGTTTCCCTGTGGAAGTGGATTTTGCCAAAACCATCCTTCTTGAGCAGATACTCTAATAGTAAGAATAAAAACCAGGAGAGATATTTTAAGGGCTTGCATAATTTTACCCCATCAAAATTAAACTTAATAGAAACTTAAGAAATAAAAGTGAGAAAGTCACTTTAGAGTAAGAGTAGGAGTAAGATAAAGAGTAAGAAAAAACCCAATTCCGATCTTACTCTTACTGTTACTCTTACTCTGTGTTTCACCACCTTGTATTTCACTCATCAATCAATTATTTTGACGCCTCGATTTCTGACAAAAACATTCAGCAAAATTCTTTTTTTAAGCAGAATTCTAACATTTTAATAGGATAACTAAGGAAATTTATGGCTAAGGATTATAAACGAAATCCTGAAATTGAAGAACAAGAAACAAGTGAGTGGCTCTACTCGCTCGATTATGTTTTTGAACACGGCGGACCCGACAGAGTAAGAGAATTACTTCAGCAGCTTCAGATACGTGCACATAAAGCCGGTGTTCATATTCCTTTCTCTGCAAACACTCCATACATAAATACTATTCCAAGAGAAAAGCAGCCTCCTTTTCCGGGTAATCGCGAAATTGAGAGAAGAATAAAATCTCTTATCCGCTGGAACGCAATGGCGATGGTTGTAAAGGCTAACAAGATGGAAGAAGGGATCGGCGGACATATTTCAACTTACGCAAGTGCTGCAACTTTGTATGAGATCGGCTTCAATCATTTCTTCAAAGGAAAAGGCGAAGGATATGATGGCGACCAGATTTATTTCCAGGGACACGCATCGCCGGGAATTTATGCACGTGCTTTTCTTGAAGGAAGAATTTCCAAGGAGAAAATAATAAACTTCAGAAGAGAATTTGCAAAAGGCGGCGGACTTTCTTCTTATCCTCACCCATGGCTAATGCCCGAGTTCTGGGAATTTCCGACTGTGTCAATGGGACTTGGACCGATTATGGCAATTTACCAGGCAAGATTCAATCGTTATTTAGAAGATCGTGGACTGAAAAAAGATACCGGCAGCAAAGTTTGGGCATTTCTTGGCGATGGTGAAACAGACGAGCCTGAAACTCTCGGTGCAATCACACTTGCCGCAAGAGAACAACTCGATAATTTAATTTTTGTAATCAACTGTAATTTGCAAAGACTTGATGGTCCGGTTCGCGGTAACGGAAAAATTATCCAGGAACTCGAAGCAGCTTTCCGCGGCGCCGGATGGAATGTGATAAAAGTTATCTGGGGTGATGATTGGGATCCGCTTCTTGAAAAAGATAAAGATGGAAAATTAATTAAGCGAATGGGTGAAGTTGTAGATGGTCAGTATCAGAAATATACTGTTGAAGGTGGTGCTTACATTCGCGAACATTTCTTTGGAGTCGATGAAGAGTTAAAAGAAATGGTAAGCAATATGACAGATGAACAGCTCAGTAAAATGCGACGAGGAGGGCACGATCCTGAAAAAGTTTTTGCTGCATACAATGCTGCAGTAAATCATAAAGGAAAACCGACAGTAATTTTGGCAAAAACTGTTAAAGGCTATGGGCTTGGCGAAAGCGGTGAAGGAAAGAACATCACTCACCAGCAGAAAAAGTTGAATGAAGATGAGATGAAAGAGTTCCGTGCACGTTTTGGTATTCCTATTTCTGATGAACAGATTCATAACGATCCTTTCTTCAGACCGGATGAAGATAGCACTGAAATGAAATATCTTCTGGAAAGAAGAAAAGCTCTCGGTGGATATGTTCCCTCAAGAAAAACAGATTTGAAACCAATTAAAACTCCCGATGAATCGCTCTTCGAAGAATTCTACAAAGGAACCGAAGGGAGAGAAGTTTCAACCACGATGGTGTTCGTGAGAATTCTGGCAAAGCTTCTTAAAGATGCTGAGATTGGAAAAAATATTGTTCCGATTGTTCCCGATGAAGCGAGAACTTTCGGAATGGAATCATTATTCCGTCAGGTCGGAATTTATGCTCACGCCGGACAATTGTATGAACCTGTTGACAGAGACAGTCTTCTTTATTACAAAGAAATAAAGAACGGACAAATACTGGAAGAAGGAATTACAGAAGCCGGTTCAATGTCTTCCTTCATTGCTGCAGGAACTGCTTGCGCCACACACGGAATAAATATGATTCCCTTCTTTATTTATTATTCAATGTTTGGATTGCAGAGAGTAGGCGATCTTGCGTGGGCTGCCGGGGATATTGGAGTAAAGGGTTTCTTATTAGGTGGAACTTCCGGGAGAACTACACTCAATGGTGAAGGGCTGCAGCATCAGGATGGTAACAGTCATCTTCTTGCTTACACAATTCCAAATCTTGTTGCGTACGATCCTGCTTTTGCTTTTGAGATAGCTGTGATTATTCGTGATGGCATTAAGAGAATGTTTGTCGATCAGGAGAAGAAATTTTATTACATAACTGTGATGAATGAAAACTATGCGATGCCTGAAATGCCGAAGGGAGCTGAGGAAGGGATCATAAAGGGAATGTACAAATTCAAACCTTCCGGATTGAAGAAAGCAGAATTGAAAGCACAGCTCTTTGGAAGCGGCACAATTCTAAACGAAGTTCTTAAAGCTCAGGAAATACTTGAAAAGGATTATAAAGTTGCTGCAGATGTTTGGAGCGTTACAAGTTACAAAGAACTTAGAAATGATGCACTCGAAGTTGAGAGATGGAATATGCTTAATCCTGATAAGAAACAGAAAACTCCTTACATACCTCAGATGCTTGAGAAAGAAGAAGGAGTGTTCGTTGCATCTTCGGATTATGTTAAAGCACTTCCGGATTCAATTGCAAAATGGTTTCCACGTACTCTGTATTCTTTAGGGACTGATGGATTTGGTAGAAGCGGCTCAAAAAAGGCCCTCAGGGATTTCTTTGAAGTTGATTACCGCCACGTTGTTTACTCGGTTCTTGGTGCATTGGCTAAAGAAGGAAAAATAAAAGACACTGTATTGAAAAAAGCAAAGAAAGATCTTGAAATAAATCCTGATAAATTAAATCCGATGATTTCTTAAAAGCATTTTGTCATTCTGAACGAAGTAAAGAATCTCTGAGATTCTTCGTGTATCCTTTTGGATTCACTCAGAATGATATTCAAATGAGGCTGAAATAAAAATTATATAACAGAATAATGGCAACAGAATTTAAATTACCTGAACTGGGTGAAAATATAGAATCAGCAGATATAATTAACGTTCTCGTTAAAGCTGGTGATCAAATAGAAAAAGAACAATCGATTATAGAAATTGAAACAGATAAAGCAACGATTGAAGTTCCGTCAAATGTTTCCGGCAAAGTAACGGAGGTGCTTGTTAAACAAGGTGAATCGGTAAAAGTTGGACAAACAATTATTAAAGTTGATGAGAGTGGAAAGGCTGAAACGAAGACAGAGCCTAAGACTGAAGATAAGGAAGCAAAAAAATCAGAAGTAAAGACTGAGGAAAAAGAATTATCACCTAAAACAGAAGTTAAAGAACCTACTAAATCCGGACCCGGAGAAATAGTTGAGTTCAAAGTTCCTGATCTCGGTGAGAACATTGAATCCGCTGATGTAATAAATGTGCTGGTGAAAAAAGGAGATACAATCTCAATAGATCAGGGTGTGATAGAAATTGAAACCGATAAAGCTACCATTGAAGTTCCATCATCTGTAGAAGGAAAAATAGTTGAAGTAAATGTCAAGACCGGCGATAAAATAAAAGTCGGAGATATTCTCATAAAGGTTGAATCAACAGCTGAAGTTCCGATTGAAAAGAAAAAATCTGTTGAGGCAAAAGAGGAGCCGACGAGGGAAAAGAAGAAAGAAGATAAAGTTGAAGAGCTTAAAGGTGAAGTTCAGGAAATGAAACCGGGTGAACGTGATGAACAGCCTCCGATTTTGAGAGGCTCCGCTCCAGCTGCACCATCTGTTAGAAGAATTGCTCGTGAACTTGGTGTTGATATAAACAAAGTTCCCGGCTCTGGCGAAGACGGAAGAATTTCGATGGATGATGTTAAGGCTTATGTTAAGAAAATAATGGAAGGAAAAGCAGAAGCGGTTGGAGCAGGAATTCAGAAAGAAGCACTTCCCGACTTTAGCAAGTTCGGCAAAATTGAGCGAGTTGCAATGAGCAAGATTCGTGAGAAGACAGCATCTCATCTAAGTTATGCCTGGGCTGTTACTCCACATGTAACTCAATTCGATAAAACAGATATTACTGAATTTGAAAAAGACAGAAAAGAGTTAAGTAAAAAAGTTGAGGAAAAAGGTGCCAAGCTTACTGTAACTTCAATTCTTATTAAAATAATTTCAGAAGGACTAAAAAAGTTTCCACAGTTCAACAGCAGTATTGATATGGATAAGAAAGAAATTATCTATAAAAAATATTTTAACATTGGAGTTGCAGTTGATACAGAATATGGATTGCTAGTTCCTGTTATTAAAAATACTGATAAGAAAAATCTTATAGACATTTCGGTTGAGTTGAATACACTTGCTGAAAAAGCACGCAATAAAAAACTCTCACTCGAGGAAATGCAGGGTGGATGTTTTACTATTACAAATCTTGGTGGAATTGGCGGAACTTATTTTACTCCGATTGTTAACTCACCTGAGGTTGCAATACTAGGAGTATCACGCGGAAATTACGAACCTGTCTACAATAAAGATGGAAAATTTGAACCAAGGTTGATGCTTCCACTTTCACTTTCGTACGATCATAGAATTATTGATGGTGCTGATGCAATCAGATTTTTAAGATGGGTTTGCGAAGCTCTCGAGGAACCCTTGAAAATTTTTATGTGATTTTACTTCAGCAAAAAGCTGAACTAATTAATACGGGAAAGGTTAAATTATGCATCCAGAAATATCAAGAAATGATTTAGAAAAATGGACTGACTATTTATTAAACTATAGTCTTGGTGGAATTCAGAAAGACGATGTAGTAATGATTAAAGGCGAAAACATTTGCTGGCCTTTGATGAGCGTCTTGCAGGATAAAATTTTTGCTGCCGGGGGAATAGCAGATATAAATATCGTTGCTCCGGATAACGATCGAGGAAAAGTTTGGGGAAATTCAATTGCAATTCACGGAAGTACGGAACAAATAAATAAAATTCCTCAATGGCATGTCGACAGATATAAAACGATGACAAAATATATAGAGATACTTGGCGTTTCAAATCCGGATTCATTTCAAAACAGCAAAGAAAATCTTGCCAAAGAAATTATGAAAGTTGATGCCCTTGTAAAAGATATTCGTCTTGCTAAACCGTGGGTTTTAACTCTCTTCCCTACTAAAGGTTTTGCAGATATGGAAGGAATGACACTCCGGGAATACTCTGATTTTATTGTGAAAGCTTCAACTGTTGATCCTCGCTTGCTAGATGCAGTTGAAGAAGATATTTATCAGCTGTTGAAGAAAAGTTCTGAAATAAGGATTCAAACGGTCCATCCAAAAACTAAAAATGAACTGGGGTTAAAGCTTAACATTGCCGGAAGAAATATTATAAAATGTACCGGTGAAAATAATTTCCCCGATGGTGAAGTTTTTACCAGTCCCGATGCAAATTCAGTTGAAGGAGAAATATTTGTAGATCTGCCAGTTTTTCAGGGTGGAATGGATATTCAAGGAATCTATTTAAAATTTGAAGGTGGAGTTATAAAAGAATATTCTGCCGAGCAAGGATTAGAAGCATTAAAAAAGATAATCGAAACAGATGAAGGTTCACACAGACTTGGTGAAGTAGCACTTGGCATGAATAACGGAATGGATAAAGTATTGAAGCATCCTTTGTTTGTCGAAAAAGTTGGTGGGACTTTGCATATAGCTATCGGGCAAAGCTATCCAGAAGCTTATGTAGATGAT
>JAPHUI010000255.1 GCA_026193755.1 Ignavibacteriaceae bacterium
GCACGTTTTGCAACTTCTTTACCGATTGCACCAACTCCAATGATACCGAGGGTTTTTCCTTTCAGTCCTTTTCCTTTTGAATATTTATCTTTGCTCCAGATACTTTTACGGAAATCCGAAACATTATCCGGAATGAGACGATCAAGTGAGATCATTAGTCCGATTGCCAATTCGGCTACGGCTACCGCATTCATGCCCGGACAATTAGCTACATAAATACCCTTTTTGTTGGCTGCCTGTATATTGATGTTGTTAACACCAGAACCGGCACGAATAATAAGATTAAGTGTTTTGCTGTTATTTATTGTTTCTTCATTCACGATGGTGGAACGTACAATAAGTATATCTGCTTCTTTAGCAGCTTGCGGAAGATCCTTTTCTCCAAGCTTGGGTTCATATATAACTTCAAGATCAAAATTTTTCATTTGCTGGATATATTTATCCGGAAATTTGTCAGCTACTAACACTTTTAATTTCATATTAACCTCTTTGTTTTATTTTTTTTCTGAAATATGACGCTTACTTTTTATTTTCAAATGTTATCTTGAGCATGTCGAAGGATGACAATCACATTTCGACAAGTTCCGTGCGACATGTCAAATTTCTTATGGAATTCCTGGAAAAGATTCCACAAACTTTATTTTTATATTTGCGAACGATTCCACAATTTTCACTTTTATATCCGGGAACGAATCTACGATTTGCCACTCACCGCAATCGTTTGGAAATGAATCTACTATCTTAACTTTCAAATCAGGGAAAGATTCAACCACCTGAACCGTTAAATCCGGAAAGGATTCAACAAATTGAATTTTTCCATGGAGTTCAATTCCTTTAAAGGAACAAGAATCTTTATTAATCTTTTCTTTTGATTGTGCAAAAGAATAGTTAGTTAATACTAATAAAGAAGACGAGAATAATAATATTATTAAAGATTGCTTCGTCACTCTGTTCCTCGCAATGACATAAAAAAAATTACTTCAACATTGGAATTTTTACATTCCATTTCTTTGCATTCTCAATTGCCTGTTCATAGCCGGCATCAGCGTGGCGCATTATACCCATTCCGGGATCGTAAGTAAGAACTCTTTCCAATCTTGCTTCTGCTTCTTTTGTGCCATCGGCGACTATAACCATTCCTGCGTGAATTGATTTGCCAATACCAACCCCACCACCGTGATGTACTGAAACCCAGCTTGCACCGCCAATTGTATTCATCAGAACATTCAGGATTGGCCAGTCCGCAATAGCGTCGCT
The DNA here is from genome assembly GCA_026193755.1 of Ignavibacteriaceae bacterium. Lineage (GTDB taxonomy): Bacteria > Bacteroidota > Ignavibacteria > Ignavibacteriales > Ignavibacteriaceae > IGN2. Next base: position 1,258 of record JAPHUI010000255.1, read on the forward strand.
GCCGTCAATCATTCCTTCGGTCTCCCTGTTCGGAGAAGCTACAGAACCGCAGTCAAGATGATCTCTTCCGATTACAATCGGAGCTTTAACTTTTTTATCTGCAACAAGCTTATTAAAAATCTTTCCCATCTTAGCACGTTCACCATAACCAAGCCAGCAAATACGTGAAGGCAAACCCTGGAAGTGGACTTTCTTTTGAGCCATATCAATCCAGTTGCAAAGTGCTTTATTTTCGGGGAAGGTTTCTTTCACTGCTTTATCAGTCTCATAAATATCGTTTGGATCCCCGGAAAGTGCAGCCCAGCGAAAAGGACCTTTTCCATCAGAGAAAAGTGGACGAATAAATTCTGGGACAAATCCGGGAATATCAAAAGCATTACTCACACCGTTTTCTTTAGCCTCACCACGGATGTTGTTGCCATAATCAAAAGTTTTTGCTCCTCGTTTCTGAAACTCCAGCATAGCCTGAACATGTTTTACAATTGTTTGCCTTGAAAGTTTAATATATTTATCAGAATCGGACTTTCTTAATTTAAGTGCTTCTTCAAAACTCATTCCCATTGGAACGTAGCCGTTCAAGACATCGTGAGTAGATGTTTGATCAGTCAGTACATCAGGAATAACTCCTTTTTTTAATATTGCAGGAAGGACTTCACCTGCGTTCCCAACAAGGCCAACAGAAAAAGCTTCACCTTTTGCTTTTGCATTGAGAACTTTTTCAAGCGCTTCATCGAGATTGTCTGTGAGAAAATCAAGATAACCTGTATCAATTCTTTTTTGTGCCCGTGCACGGTCAACTTCAACACCGAGGAAAGCAGCACCATTAAAAGTTGCTGCAAGAGGCTGAGCTCCGCCCATACCACCCAGACCTGCTGTAAGCACTAATTTACCTTTTAGAGATCCGTTAAAATATTTTCTCCCACATTCTGCAAATGTTTCATACGTGCCTTGTAGTATACCTTGAGTACCGATGTAAATCCAGCTTCCAGCGGTCATTTGTCCATACATTGTAAGTCCCAAACCTTCCAGCCGTCTGAACTCATCCCAGGTAGCCCACTTTGGAACAAGCATAGAATTTGAAATAATTACTCTTGGAGCATCTAAATGGGTTTTAAATACAGCAACAGGC
>JAPHUI010000281.1 GCA_026193755.1 Ignavibacteriaceae bacterium
AGAAAATTCGTGATAACTATAACTACATCTGGAAAAAGAAACTGGGTTTTGATGAGTCGATTTTTTTATCCGGTTTACCACAAGGTTTGCAAAATGAAGTTTCAGTTCAGTTAAAAAAAGAGATACTTGAGAAAATACCCTTATTCCGTGGTGTCAGTAATGAATTCTTAAAAGATGTTTCACTTCATATGCGCCCAATAGTATGTATTCCCGATGAATATGTTTTTAAGGAAGGAGATTATGGTAATGAAATGTATTTCGTTATCAGGGGAAAGTTAAAAGTAATTTCCAGTAAGGATGAAATTTCTGTTTTGACAGATGGTGATTTCTTTGGTGAAATTGCCTTATTTGCAGAAAACAAGAGAAGAACTGCTTCCATTCTGAGTGTTACTTACAGTGATCTTTACAGACTGGACAGGGAGCTTTTTAATGAAGTTCTAAGACAGTATCCCGGTATCGCAGATCATATTAAAAAGATAGCTGAACAAAGAATGGGGAATGAAATTAAAGAAGGTAATTAATTGCAAAAAAACCGCTGATTAGTAATGCGGTAAATGCAATTGCAAGCCAGTTAAAGAAAATTTATCAATCCAGAAGTAATCATTGTTACAATAACCCCGGCAATTAAAACACCATAAAAAATGTTAAGAAGAGCACGGTTCATGGGTATTCCGAATAACCAAGCTGCTAATGTACCAGTCCATGCTCCAGTATTTGGTAAAGGTATCGCAACAAAAATTATTAATGCCAAATCGCCGTACTTTTCAATTTTATCATGAGTTTTTTTTCTTGTTCGCTCAAAAAGCCAGTTTAAAAATTTGTTCATTAACATTGAATGTCTCATCAACCAGGCGGAAATTTTTGGGAATAACCAAAGAATAAAAATCGGTGGAATCATATTTCCAATTACAGAAATAACAAAAACTAAATACCAAGGTTGCTTTAAAATGGATAGTCCTAAAGGAATTGAAACTCTTAGCTCTCCGATTGGGGTCATCGCGGTAAAAAATATTTTTAACATATCAATAATATTTTCCATACTCTCATTTTAAAGCATGTGATTAAAAAATTTTTGAGCCCAACTTACAGAAAAATATGCCTATTATAAAAGGTTGTTTCTACGGAAGGATATTCCTAATAAAAATCTACTTCAATCAACAGAATTTTTATTTAACTTTATCTTTTAAATCTGATTTTAATAGTTAAGGAAAAAATATGAAGTTCGAAAGAAGCGCATCCGTGGGGATGGGGAAAAAAGAAGACTTAGCAAAAGCGAGAAGGAAAAGTGCTGCTGTGCCGTATGGCGTTTTAGACCAGTGAGGTACCCAGTCGTAAAGATTTCTTAATAACCTCATTTATTCCTTAAAATGAAAAACAAACTTAGTTAAATGGTTTGTTTCAGAAAAGTATTTGTGGCCTGATTATTGATTTTTTTGCAGCGTCAATTTGCGTATTAAAAGAAAATTTTAATAAGTTTGATTGGCTGCTCTTAAATAATTTTCTATTAACAAATAAGGAGAGGAAAATGAAGAAGTTCTTTACTGTTTTATTCATCCTTGCTGCTTTCACATCATTATCACAGGCACAAATGCAGATTGGGCCCAAGCTTGGTTTGAACATATCTAACATTCATGGTGATGATGCTGGAAGCCCGGATTCAAAAACCGGGTTTTGCGGCGGACTTTTCTTTATGTATCAATTTAGCAATATGTTCGCAATACAACCAGAGGCCTATTATACTATGAAAGGTGCTAAAGAAAAAGAAGATATTGAGGGGTATACTGTTGAAGCAACAGTTTCTCTCGATTATATTGAAGTACCGTTACTATTAAAGTTAATTATACCTATTCAGGGTTCTTCAGTTCACCCGGCTATTTTTGCTGGTCCGGCTGTTGGGTTTAACACTACCCACAAGGTAAAAGTTGAGGTAGAGGGTCAATCAGCAGAAGATGATATTCCGGATGTGAAATCAACTGAGTTCTCATTAGTGTTTGGTGGTGGAGTAGGTTTCCCGGTTGGCAAAAATGAACTGGGATTCGACGTGCGATACATTTTAGGTATGACAACAATAGACGATTCAGCTGACGCAGCTGATGTGAAAAACAACGTAATAAACTTTAATGTTTATTTTGGATTTTCACTTCCTTAAATAATACAAACAATGAATTTAACTCCGCATCGTTAAATCGTTGCGGAGTTTTTCTTTTTAAACTCACCTTTTCACTTTAGCTTATCTTATAAGTATTTTTGCGCCTA
>JAPHUI010000396.1 GCA_026193755.1 Ignavibacteriaceae bacterium
AAAAGCCTGTTATACTGTTCCTCGGTCATAGATTTGTTTACTTTTCCCCACCAAATATTTTTATCGCTTGTCGGTTCTTTAACCAAAAATTTATCATTAGGGCTTCTGCCGGTATGATAACCTGTTCTAACAACGATAGGTCCGAGATGAGCCAATAATCCCTCTCTTCTTCTTACAACCTGTTCATATAAAGCAGGTGTGCCATAGTTGTAAAATACTTCGCGGATGTTCCTTAAGCCCTGCGCTTCAAGTTCTTTTATAACTTTATCTTTAAGTATCATTTAAAACTCCTTTTTTTCTTATATAAGAATATTTTGTGAGAAATCAAATACTGGTGATTAAAGAAGATTTGAATAATCGTATTCTATTGCTTCTTCACAATAGAATGGTTCGCCGTATTTTTTGCCAATTTGGAAACCATAAAACTTTGCCCGGGCTTCAACATATTCAAGAAACTCAGGTCTGCTTATGAATGTATCTTCTTTTTTTAAAGTTGGATTGTAAAATTGACTCTTGAATGCCAGGACAGCCTTCATCTTGGTTTCAAAGTGATCTGAAATATCAACCACAACTGAGGGCTGAAAAAGATACGTCTGCATATAGTAGAATAATTTTTTAGGTCTAAATGAACTTTGAGCTTTCCCATTTAATGATGTTTTATATTTTACCAAACCTGACGTAAATACTGCTCTTTTTATAAGCAAGCTTGCATCAATATGGTCCGGATGCCTGTCATTGAAATATGGTGCAAATACTATTTTAGGTATATAATTTCTTAAAAGTATTATAACCTTTTTTAGTGTATTTTGGGAAATAGAAATTTCCCCGTCCGGTAGACCAAGATTTTCGCGAATTTTTAATTTAAGTACTTTAGAGGCTGCCTTGGTTTCCTTTGCCCGGGTTTTTGTATTTCCCCTAGTACTCATTTCACCTCTAGTTAAATCAACAACTCCAACCTTCAGACCTTTTGAGGTAAACCGTGCTATCGTTCCCCCCATTGAAAGTTCAGCATCATCAGGATGAGCAGCAAATATTAAAACATCTAAGTTCATTTAATTAAGCTTCTTTGTGATTTTATTGATTGAATCCAAATATAGTTTTAGTTATCCAACTCTCAAAAGATAATAAGCCTTCTCTTTTAATCTATTTACAAAAGAAAAAAGTATTCAGAGTTAACATTTCTTGGTAACAACAAATATTTGATATTTATTAAGCAATGTTTAATTTCGATCCAATTCATTTCTAATGACCATTTTCAATTATCTAAGGAGCTATAATGAAGTATCTTTCTATCATTGCTATTTTTTGTGCGATATCAGTTACCGGATTTGCACAATCCTATCAGTGGCTTTTAAAACGATCAGGCAGCAGTCTTGGAGGTCCAATAGATTATAACCAGTTCAATCACTCAATTGTATATTATGGCTCAAATAATATTGTTTATAAAAGTACAGATGCCGGCGAAACATTTTTTACAGCAGGAACTGTAGTACCCAATGCTTCTGAGATAAAATGTGTTCTGGTTGATGATAATAATCCCGGGACTTTTTTAGTAGCAGTTGAATCTTCTCCAAACGATAAGATTTATAAGACTACTAATGATGGTGCAACCTGGACACTAACTCTCGATGAAGGTCAGATGTCTTACTTTGGAATTCCCGTAACGCAGGATCCTTCACATCCAAATGATATTTATACAATGACTAATACTAATTTTAAAAAGTCAACTGACTTTGGAAGCACCTGGACAACAATCTCCAGTAATTTCGGTCCATCGAGTGCACCTTGTGATATCGAAGTATTCCCGGACACAAGTATAATTTTAATCGGCGACAACGGAACAGGAATTTTTAAAAGTACGGATTACGGTCTAACTTGGTCGCAGAAATACAATACAAGCGGAGAAATACCAACTATCTCTGTGGATTTTACACATCCCGGAATTGCCTGGGCAACAAAATGGAGCGGCGGCGGCGGCCTACTGAAATCTACCGACTATGGTGAAACGTGGGCTCTTCAACCTGGATTTACAGGAATAAGTATGTGGGGTGTTAACGTACAGCCGACTGATGGAAATGTAATTATTGCCAACAGTTAT
>JAPHUI010000382.1 GCA_026193755.1 Ignavibacteriaceae bacterium
CCAACCCATAAAAATCCATTTGAATCTTGTAAAAAGCAAAAAGAAAGAGCTATAGGAATATGTTCAAATTCAGGCTCAACAGATTGTGCGTACAATGGAATAGTAATAGAAATGATTAAAATGAAAATTTTAATTTTTCCGGATAAGAGGCAGCTTTTTTTCATACGTCCTTTTTATGGATATGAAAGAGAACTTACTTCATTAATAAAAATTAGGTAATTATTTTATCTTAGCAAAGATTTGTTGATGATTGGCAAGTAATAAGTGAATGATAAATCTAAAATAGATTTTATGTAGTTATACAATAAACAACTGCGCATAATTTTAAAGAGAGCCAATACTCCTCCTTATCGGCTTCTCTTTAGTGAAGAAATGTGCATAATATTATTTTTAAGAAATTATCCGGATAATTTCTTTGCAAACGAAAAATCGGACCTTGCACCCTTAATATCTCCTATTTTCACTCTGAGTGTTGCCCGGTTAAAATATGCTCTCGGGTCATCGGGATTAACAGCGATCGCCTCAGTAAAGTACCTTATTGCTGCATCAATCTCACCAAGATCAGCTTTCTCAACTCCGATAATATTGAAGGGTGTTGAATCCTGGTGAGTATTCAAGTTTGTTAAATCCATTATATTCTCTCCTTAAATTTTTATTAAAGATCATTTCATTATAAATAATTCATATTTCAGTATTGAATGAGTTCGTTCATCTCAAGCAATTCTAGTTGAGTTAATAGTTTTTAGTGTTTTCAAAAGAATATTGGAATGATCAAACTCATTTGCTAGCGTTTCGACTAATGCATAATTGTCTTTAAATACTCCTTTCTTTTTTAACTCTCTTAATACATGATGAGCACCTCTTCGAATATAAGCTGAATCTGGATTGTCCATTAATTTCTGCAGAATAGGTCTGATAGCATATTTGCCTAGGTTCGCTAACCCATCAGCGGCTAACCATCTGATACTAAACTCTTCGTCCTCAAGAGCTTTCAATAAAATATCCAGTGTTTCCTCGCTGCCTATCTGAATGATAGTTATCATAGCTTCCCACCTAACGGTTTCATCTTTACTTTTAACTAAATCAACAAGCACATCCAGACTTGGTTTACCAATTTCAATTAACTCCTCTCTAGCTTTTTTTCTTAACAAATAATTTCTACTCATAAGATCCTTTGCTATGTTTGGTATTGTTTGGAAACTTCTGATATTATAAACTTCTTCTGAGAAACGCATTTTTTATCTCCTTTTGTTTATTGATTGTTATTACAAAGCAAAAAAGAATTATAATATATTATCTTCATTTGAGGTTGTTTTCTCATGGTTGGAATGGAAATTCTGATCTAATCTATTCACTTTTTTTATCTCGATTAAATTGACATACTTATATTTCAACTCGACAACTACCATAATTTCTGAAACAATTATAAAATCCAATTATTAAGATTTTATTAAAAAAAGATTAAGATTTTGTTATCAAATGCAGGTGTAGAGAATTGATTGTTTGTTTTGACTCAACCAAAATGTTGAAAAAAAGTCCGTAAAGGTATATTTGGAATGGATTCTGGGCGCAATTAGGAAAAGATTTGCAACCGAATTTTCCCCCTAAATTTATTCTCGATTTCTTAACTGACTAATAGATCAACAAGCCAATATGCTAATATTTAAAAATAATTCCCAAGAAATTTTAAAAATTAGTTAAAGATTAGCGTGCTGGTCAGCGTGGTAGGAACTGCGAACGAGTGGAGAAGATTCCACAACTTTGAATCCCATCTTCAATCCCTCTGCTTTGTACATTCTGAATTCTTCAGGAGTAACAAAACGATCGACAGGCAGGTGCTGTTTTGACGGTTGCAGGTATTGCCCAATGGTCATTATTTCGCAACCGTGCGAATACAAATCTTTCATTAAATCTAAGACTTCATTTGTTGTCTCCCCTATTCCAACCATTATACCACTTTTGGTTTTCAGTCTTTTTGATTTGAACCATTTAATTAGGTTTAGACTCCGCTCATATTTTGCCTGAGGACGAACTGCGTGATATAATCTTTTAACCGTTTCTAAATTATGGTTTAGAATATCAGGAGGATATTGCATAATTATTTCAAATGCTTTTTCTTCACCCTTAAAATCCGGGATCAGGATTTCAACAGTACAATCAGGTTTTTCTTCCCTTAATAATCTTACACACTCTTTGAAAATTGATGCCCCACCATCTTCAAGTTCATCGCGATTAACCGATGTTATTACCGCGTGTCTCAGATTAAGCTGCTTAATTGCATCGACAACCCGTCTAGGTTCTTCCAAATCTAAGTCGGTTGGCAGACCAACTTTAACATTACAGAATCCGCAACTTCGGGTACAGGTATCTCCCAAAATCATAAAAGTAGCGGTGCGATGATTCCAGCATTCTGCAATGTTGGGACATTTAGCTTCTTCACAAACAGTATTCAACTTTTGTCGGCGCATAAGATTGCGAACATCTGTATAATTCTCACCGGAAGGAAGTTTTACTTTCAGCCAGTCAGGTCTTTTTCCTAATTCTCCTCTTTCCTTTTCAGCTACGCTTGCAAATTCTCTTTGATGTTGATTTATTTTAGCCAAATTTTTCTCGCTTCTTTTTGCTATTTACTTCCCAAATAAAAATATTGTACTTACGAGGTTCTTTAATTTGTAGGGAATACTTTAACTACAAATATTAAA
>JAPHUI010000471.1 GCA_026193755.1 Ignavibacteriaceae bacterium
GTTATTGATTATTTGAAATACGGACGTCCAAAAGTAGATACAGATTGTGTTTTTGTTCGACATATAGCACCATTTCTTCCTTTTAGCGAAGGTGATCATCTCCATCAAATGATTGTTAAATATATGAGGTTAGCACACCTTCCTATTTCATCAAAAAGGAGAGTGGGCATGCATTCATTGCGTCATACCCTGGCAAGTTTATTATTAGAAAGCAACACTCCGCTTCCTGTCATCTCAGATGTTCTTGGCCATGTTGATACTGATTCTACATCTGTCTACCTGAAAGTGGATATCAAGAAGTTGAAAGAGTGCCCACTTAATATAAAGGAGGATATCAATCATGAATAATCCCAGTTACCACGGACCATTCAAAACGTATATCCAAAACTTTGTGGAAGTAAAGCAAGCGTTAGGATACAAATACCTTGCGGAGGCTTTATGTTTAAAGCGGTTTGACAAATTTACAATTGAAAATTACAATTCAGCCAGTACCTTAACCAAGGAAATTGTAATGGCATGGTGCACAAAGAAACCTCATGAGAAACAGGAAAACTTACGTGCACGAGCTTCAGTCATTCGTCTGTTCGCTACTTATTTAGACAATCATGGAATTGATGCATATGTTATTCCAAAGTATCATTTCAAATCTGGAGAAAAATATATTCCTCATATATATACTGATGCTGAGCTACAGAAATTTTTCGAGGAAACAGATAAATGCCATTGCTGTAGCCTGTGTCCCAATCGTCATCTAATCATGCCCATCATATTCAGAATGATATACAGCTGTGGGTTAAGAGTCTCAGAAGCAAGGCTTCTTAAGGTTCAGGAAGTTGATTTAAATAACGGTGTCCTTACCATCAATCAATCCAAAAAAGATAATAGCAGACTGGTTCCAATGACGCATGAACTTACAAAAAGATGCCAGACATATGCAAAACAGGTTCATGGCTCTTCGAATCCGGAAGGATATTTCTTCCCTATGATAGATGACAAACCGCTTACACTTGGTAACATTTATAAGAACTTCCGAAAATTCTTATGGAAAGCAGGCATCTCCCATGGTGGAAGAGGTTTGGGCCCTCGTATTCATGATTTCAGGCATTTATTTTCTGTTCATTGTCTGAAGAAATGGTCCGAAGAAGGAAAAGATTTAATGACCTATCTTCCAATACTACGTGTATATCTTGGGCATGACTCTTTTGATGAAACTGCCTATTATCTGAAGCTGACAGCAGATGTTTTTCCAGAAATTACATTGAAACTTGAACAAGCATATTCTGAATTAATACCCGTAATAGAAGGAGGTGCCTATGAAACCAACTAATTTCGCCAGGTATCTTTCCGATTTTTTTTCTGTCTATTTAACAACACAGAAAAATGTAAGTAAAAACACAATATATTCTTATCGGGACACATTTAAGCTTTTCTTAAAGTACTGTCAGGACGTCAAAAGTATTGCAATTGAACGTATTAGCCTCAATTCATTGACTGCTGAATTAATAAAAGATTTTCTGAACTGGCTTGAAGATGAAAGAAAATGTAGTATTTCTACAAGAAATCAACGGCTGGCTTCAATCCATTCTTTTTTCCGGTACATTCAATGTGAAGAACCTGCAGGAATTCATCACTTTCAACAGGTGATGTCTATATCGATAAAAAAGACTGAAAAAAAGGTGTTTGAGCATCTCTCACCGAAGGCTGTGAAGTTGATTCTGGAGCAACCATATAAATATTCTCAAAAAGGAAGGAGAGACCTGACTCTTTTGAGTGTGTTATATGATACCGGTGCAAGAGTTCAGGAATTAATTGATATAAAAGTTATTGATGTCACCCTGGATCCACCACCTGTAATATCACTAACCGGAAAAGGAAATAAAGTGCGAAGAGTCCCTTTGATGAAAAATACAGCCGCTTTGCTTCAGCAGTATTTACTGGAAAATGATTTAAACAAACAATGGAAGAATCATTATCCTTTGTTTAAGAATAATCAGCATAACAAATTAACTAAAGAAGGAATTGCCTATATATTAGACAAATATGTGAAAATGGCAAGCGCAAAATCTCAGATCGTTCCTAAAAGACTCTCACCACATGTGATCCGCCACAGCAAATCAATGCATCTTCTACAAGCTGGTGTTAATCTTATATATATACGTGATTTTCTGGGTCATGTGGATCTGAAAACAACCGAGATATATGCCAGAACGGATACTGAAACGAAACGCAAAGCGATAGAAAATGCTTATCCCGAGATAATTACCGATCAATTACCTGATTGGAGTAAGGATAATGGATTACTTATCTGGCTTTCAGAATTGAAATGATTTGAAATATTATGCAAAGTAAATTTCCTAAGAAAGACCATAAAATCTTATTTTGGGGGGATTACTTTGCATATTGTTTTACTCTGCATAAGGAGGA
>JAPHUI010000118.1 GCA_026193755.1 Ignavibacteriaceae bacterium
ATTAATATGATATGTCGCTTATTTCAATAATTTCTGCTTCAGGGTCATGCTCATGCAGATAACTGATAAACTCCGGATTAAAATATTTTTGATGGGTCCTTTCATATTCTCTCAGCCAGTGTTCAACTTCCTCATGCGATAACGAACTTTTCAAATAATTCAGTTTTTCTTTGTCGTCAAAAATCCGGTAGTAAAATAATTTTTTATTGCTCATTTTTCTTTTTTCCCCGGTTTTCTCAGAAACACCGGTTGTTGATTCGTCGGTTAAATTCATAATTAAACCCTGTTACAAAATTAAAAAATTTTTCCGCCTTTTTTAAGAATATCTCTTGCAATTATTCCTTTTTGAATCTCATTCGTACCTTCAAAAATCCGGTTTATTCTTGAATCCCTGTAATATCTTTCTATAGAAAGTTCCTGGGAATAACCCATTCCTCCGTGTATCTGCATTGCCAGGTCAACAACCTCATCTAAAGAATCAGAACAATAAAGTTTAACCATTGCAGACTTTGTTGATATGTCTTTACCAAAATCGTAGTCGGTTGCGGTTCTGTAAACAATAGATTCCATATTAAAAATCATCGTCGCCATCTCAGCAAGCATAAACTGCACCGCCTGGAAAAAGCTTATCGGGTGATCGAATTGTTTCCTCTCTTTTGCATAAATTGTTGAAAGTTCCAGCATCTCTTTTGCAACACCCAGACAGGCTGCACCTAAACCAAGTCTTCCCGCATCGAGAGTTTTCATTGCTATTAAAAATCCTCTTCCGTCTCTCCCCATTAAATTTTCTTTAGGAATACGTACGTTCTCAAAACTTAATGCATTGGTCACGCTTCCTTTAATTCCCATTTTCTTTTCCGGAGGACCAGCCTTAAAGCCGGGCGTATCTGTTTCAACTATAAATGCGCTTATCCCTTTTTCGGTTCTCGCAAAAAGAGAAAGTATGCCGGCAATACTTCCGTTAGTAATCCAGAGTTTTTCACCATTTATTACCCATTCGTCTCCCTCCAGATCAGCTTTGGTTCTCAGATGAAATGAATCGGAACCAGCCTGAGCTTCAGTTAGACAGAATGCAGCTATCTTTTCTCCGCTCGCAAGTTGTGTTAAATATTTTTTCTTCTGCTCTTCGCTGCCGCCAAGATAAATTGCATTAGAACCGATTGATTGATGTGCACCTATGAATGTTGCAGTAGACATGCAACCACGTGCAATCTCTTCCTGCATCAGGCAGTAACCAACTTCACCCATTCCACCGCCGCCGTATTCTTCAGGGAAAGAGATACCAAGAAAACCTAGCTCAGCCATCTTTTTAATTAAGTCTTCGGGGATTTTTGCTTCCTGGTCTATTTTTGCAGCGATGGGTTTTATCTCATTGTTGGTGAAGTCCCTCACCATTTCACGCAGCATCTGCTGCTCTTCGGTAAGTTTAAGTTCTAACATCAGAAACGATCGCTTTCATTTAATAAAAAAATTCTCCCCTGAAGAGAACCCCCGGGAAATTCCCCGATCCAGTGGTCGCCGGTTAATTTCAAAAAATATTCCACAAAGGACAAGTAATTATTAGACCGAAACAGTCAAAATAAGGCTGTTTTCAAATAATTCTTTTCAATTAATGGAAAGCGGACTTTCAGGTTTTCTTAGATGTGAGAAGGGAGCTAAAATGAATACCCGGTAGGGCTTTTACCTAAACCAAAATAACTTTCTATAATAATTATATCCCTCCGGGATTTTAATCGATCATATGCATAAATTATAATTATGAACCTGCTCAGTTCGAAAAGCGGAAGGATATTTCTTGTAACAGCATTTTACCTGACCGAGGGGGCTCCAATTGGTTTTATATGGTGGGCAATGCCAACACTCCTGCGAAGAGAGAACGTAGCAATTGATTCAATTACATCTTTGATTGCAATCTTGGTTCTGCCGTGGATTTTTAAATTCCTTTGGGCACCACTTATAGATTCATTAAGAAATGAAAGAAGAGGATATAAATTCTGGATATTTATTTCACAATCGTTAATGGGACTGGCTTTACTTCCTCTAATTTTTATACCTCCGCAGAATAATTTTTTTATCTGGGGAATATTCCTTTTCATTCACTCATTTGCTGCCGCCACTCAGGATGTTTCAATAGATGCAATGGTTATAAATGTTATTGCAAAAAATGAAAGAGGAAAACTAAACGGGTTTATGAATGCTGGTATGCTAATCGGTAGGAGTATCTTCGGCGGGGGGACATTAATTATAGCTTATGCACTAGGTTTAGGTTATATGTTGATTTTACTAGTGGTAATGATTTTTTCTGCCATGTCGCTTTTACTCTTTGTAGAAGAACCGGTCTTTGAAGCAGTAACAAAAAATCAGTTCGAAGTTTTCAAAAGCAACTTTTCTCTCAGCTTTCGTGAAAAAAATACGTGGCTTGCAATTTTATTTGCACTTACGTCGGCAACGGCATTTGAAGCAGCAGGTGGACTCGCGGGTCCTTTTTTAACAGATCTTAATATTAATCAGGAAACGATTGGGATTTTCTTCGCTGCGCCTGTTGTTATGGCAATGTTTATTGGTGGATTGATAGGTGGATATGTATCAGATAAAGTAAATAGGAAAAAAGCTGTTGGAATATTTTTATCCGGATTTGTTGCATCTATAATTTTTATTTCGATATACGGCTATGTCAACAGTTCATCTGCTGCTACTGGTTTCTTTTCAGGTTTTACAGTAATGTATTTTTTTGTGGGATTGTTTACAGCTTCTTCTTACGCATTGTTTATGGATTTGACAAATCCAAAAATCGGGGGCACTCAATTCAGCACATATATGGCGGCAACAAACGGCTGCGAAGCCTGGTCTGTCTGGGCGGCTGGAAACATTATAACAGGCTACGGATACCCATCAGCCTTTTTATTTATGAGTTTTGTTTCTCTCTTAAGTTTATTTGTTCTTAAAAAGATTAAACTTAATTAATAA
>JAPHUI010000335.1 GCA_026193755.1 Ignavibacteriaceae bacterium
ATTCGCTAATTAAATACTGCATTTCTTCTGCCTGCTGTAAAATCAGAAACGCAAAAAGCACCTGATAACCAACTGCGTTAAAAAGGAAGAGTCCTGCTAATAATATTACTGCAAATAACTTCAAATTCACAAATATTTTTATATAAGAATTAATTTCGCTTTCACCAAAAATTGGCAATTATCAAATAAAATTCGAGTCGTAATTGGATAATATTAATCTGGATGAAAAAGGATTTTAAGAAGAAAAGTTACTTTTTTTTACAAAATATAATTGGGTTTTTAGTTCACACAACACACAAGACCTTTAAGATAAAGTCCCTCAGGAAAATTAAGTGATACCGGATGGTCTGAAGACTGAGTAAGCTGCTTTATAATTTTAACTTCTCTTCCTGAATCAAGTGCAGCATCTGCAACAATCTTTTGAAACAACTCTGGTGAGATATGACCTGAACAGGAAAAAGTAAATAAAATTCCACTAGGATTAAGGAGTTTAAGTGCAAGTAAATTAATATCCTTATATCCCCTGCTCGCTTTCTGGATTTGAGAAGTAGACTCGGTAAATTTTGGTGGGTCAAGAATAATTAAATCAAATGTTTTTCTTTCGTCGCGAAATTTTCTGAGAACCTCAAAAACATCTCCGTTAATGTTTTCAACTAAAGACGAATCTAGATTATTTAGTTTGAAATTTTTCATAGAAAGATCAATTGCAGAAGATGATGCTTCTACTTGAGTAACTTTTTCTGAACCGGAAGCAAGTGCATAAACCGAAAATCCTCCTGTGTATGAAAAACAATTTAAAACACTCTTCTTTTTTGAGAATTCAGATAGCATCTTTCTATTATCTCTTTGATCAAGATAGAAACCTGTTTTTTGTCCATTCTTAATATCAACTAAAAATTTTAATCCGTTTTCGCGAACTTCACTCAACTCATTAGGGACGTTTCCTTTAAGCAAACCTTGTGTCGGCTGAAGTCCTTCTTTGGTTCTGATTTCAACATCTGATCGTTCATGAATTCCGACAGGTTTTAAAAGCTCGCTAAGAATTTCAATTAATATTCCTTTATTAAACTCAACTCCGGCAGAAAGAAACTGGCAAACCAGAAAATCAGAATAACGATCAACAATAAGTCCAGGGATTCCATCACTTTCAGAATTGATAATACGAAACGCATTTGTCTGAGAAGTATCAATAAGTTTTTTTCTAACTTCAGCTGCCGCTAAAATTCTTCTTCTAAAGAAGTCTGAGTTAATTTCTTCCTCTGTATTAAACGACCAAACTCTCAGACGAATCTGGGACGAAGGTGAAAAGCTTCCAAATCCAACAAGCTTTTTATCTAAAGTAAAAATTTGAACGGTTTCCCCGATTGAGGGATTGCCATCGACTCGTTCTATAGCACCAGAAAAAATCCATGGGTGTTTTCGCTTTATAAACGAGTCTGCTGATTTTTTTAGAATGACTGAATACAATATGTTAAAATAAAATGTTAAACAAATTAGAGCCTACGATTAAATTACAAATCACAAGAACAAAACATTATACGGGCAGTTTACGCAAAGTACCCCATATCCATTTATGAACACGATGAACAAAAGCTGTCGGCTGCGCAAACATTAAAATACATTCGTTCGAGACACAATCAATTCCATTCTCTTCACAATATTTTACTGCTTCATCTGATTGCGAGCCCTGCTGCAACCAGACTTTATTTATCCCAGCTTTT
This sequence comes from Ignavibacteriaceae bacterium, assembly GCA_026193755.1. GTDB lineage: Bacteria > Bacteroidota > Ignavibacteria > Ignavibacteriales > Ignavibacteriaceae > IGN2. The sequence continues at coordinate 1,722 of JAPHUI010000335.1, forward strand.
TTCGCTTCTCTTACAACTTTTTCTGTTTGAGCAGGAGGAACATTTACTACAACAGCATCAATTTTTTCAGGAATGGAAAGCAAATCTGGATAACAAGTGTCTCCTTCATAGTTATTTATGTGTGGATTTACAGGAAAGACCTGATAACCTTTTTGTTTTAACTCTTTGTAAATCGCGTTGCCGAATTTTGTCTTTTTACGCGATACACCAACTACTGCTATTTTCTTTTGAGCTAAAAAATCCTCAACCATTTTTTTTGAATTCATTATTGATTTCCTTAAGTGTTTATCTTAAAGCGTATTAAAATTAACCGGGGAATCTATCCCCTTTTCCTTTTGCACCTTTTAAAATCAGAATTTCTGAAGCAATTTCTTCTATAGGTTTATTGGTTACATTAACTATTACCCAGCCAGAATTTTTAACAAAGATTTTTCTGGCATACATTAATTCCATCCTCACATACTCTATGTCATCATAATCACCAACAGCACCTCCCAGATAGCTTTGTCTGGCTCTCCTTAGTTCAGTTAAAGCACGGGCATTGGTATCAAGACAAAATATATTTTCTTTGGGCAGCTTATAAATTATTGAAGGAATTTCATGACCCATTACAATCGGAACATTCGCAACAAACCATCCTTTAAATGCCAAATAGATACTTAGCGGAGTTTTAAATGTTCTGGAAACACCAAGCAACAATATTTCAGCTTTTCTTAAATCATTTACACGCTGACCATCATCGTGGTGAAAAGCGAATTCCATCGTTTCAATTCTTCTGAAATAAGCTTTATTAAGCTGTCCGAACAATCCGGGTTTTTCGGTTGGAGTGACTGAGAATTCTTCAGAAAGTCGTCCCAACAATCCACCCATCAAATCAATCGTAGGAACGTTATGTTTTCTTCCGCCGCGTAACATTACTTCTCTCAACTTATCAGTAACTAATGTATGAACAATAAATCCACCTGTCTTCTTTACTTCCTGAATTACATGAGTAACTTTTTGTTCAGTTCTAACTTTGGGTTTTCTTTTGACCTCCACTTTTATTTCGGGAAATTGAATTAATGCAGCATTAAGCGCCTGCTCAGCGGTTCTGCCTGTTCCGTCTGAAACTATATAGATGGTATGTTCCTTCTTCATCTCACAAACAAATAAGAATTTTTAGAATTAACTTAAAGTTTATGCAAGATTAAGGCAAAAAATGATGGAGATATTAAAGATATTTTATTGCTGATGCATACACCATATCCACAGTAAGCTCTTTTATACATTTGAATTTAACATCTGTCCTGTTACAAATAAGTGGTGTTGGTGAATAAAAGAAGCAAGGTGAACAATCCAGGTTGAGCGAAACAATATGATGCTCTGTTTTCCAGGGATGAATATAATTTTGATTTGTAGGACCAATAATTGCAACAACTTTTAATCCCAGCGCTGCGGCAATATGCATCTGGCTTGAATCGTTTGTAACAAAGATATTACAACGCTGCATTATTGCCGAACTCTTAGAAAGACTTTCTGCATTAATCACATTTACTTTGTCAGAATTAATTAAAGAGCTTATTTGATCTTTTAATTCTTTCTCTTCCGGTCCTCCAAATATCAAAATTCTTGCCGAATGATTAGCGATCAATTTTTTGCCAAGCTCTGCAAACTTTTCTGGTTCCCATCGGCGTTTGATATGATTCTTCAGAGTTGCACATCCTGGATGAAAACCAATTACTTTTTCATCAGGAAAAATTCTATTGTCTTCGAGAAACTTTTTTGCGATTTTATTTTCTTCATTAGCAATCGGGAACTCAAGCGGGGGTTCCTCACTAAACTTTTTTCCAATTAAAGCTTCGCATAATTTTATATTGGTCAAAACGTTATGAACATTATCATTCTCCAAAACTCTTATATTATTTAAAAAGCCAAGATTGCTTCGGTTCTTCCTTAAATAAACTACTCCTGCTCTCTTCTTTGCACCTATTAGAAAATTGATAAGATTATATTCTTTCCTATTTGAAGGATATACATTCATTGATGCATCATATTTTTTTCTTAATTGAAAAAGAAATTTTAAGGATTTAAAAGCACCTTCCTCTAAAAAATTAAAATGAATGACTTTGTTAAAATTAGGATTAGACTCATAAATTTCTTTTGCACCTCTATACATAACCAAGGCATTAATTTCAGCATCGGGGAGACTCTTACGCAGAAGCCCCAATGCAGGAGTAAACATCAGTGCATCACCGATTCCTGATAAAGTAATTACTAAAATTTTCATAATGAGATGTTAAAAAAATAAGTCCGGACTGTGCCGGACTTTGAATCATTAATAAAAATATTGCCTATTTATTCGTTGTATCTTTGGGTTGTGTCAGTTCCTGATATCTTTTAATATTAGCTTTAACGGTCGGATCATTTGGGAACATTGTTTCGAGCCTTTGCCAGAGATCCAGAAGCTTCTCATACTCTTTTGAGTTTTCATACGTCTCGATGAGTATTCTGTACGGATTGTAATAAGAATTCACATCTTCGGGATTTTGCTCCAGATCTGCCAGTGCTTGTTTCTCCACATCAGCAGAAATTTCTGCATACTTTTCCTTATCTCCTGCCTGAAGGTAAAGATTGGCAACCTCAAACAACAAACCGTTATCCATTCCTAAAACTTTGTAGGGCAGCTTTTCATTCATTGAATCCAAAGTAGTTATAAGATCCTTACTATCTCCTACACTTCTGTAGTAAACAGCTAATCTCATATAAGCATTTCGGTAGTTCTGAACCATTCTGGTATGATTCTCATCAAAAAAGATTGTCGGATCATTCAGACCTGTAAACCGGAACCCGGGTTTAAAATCTTTACTTGGCACTTTATTCTCTTCAAGCTGTTCTTTTACAAGGTCAACATTAATAAACTCACTTCCCGGTTTTCGTTTCTCAGGCACCAATCTGAAAGTCATTCCTTCCATCTTTAAATAATCCTGCAGACCAATTTTACTATCATCAGAGCAGGTAACAGCAAAACAGATCGGTCTTTCCCAATTATTTGCTTCAA
>JAPHUI010000141.1 GCA_026193755.1 Ignavibacteriaceae bacterium
AGAGAATACGCAGCTATCAAGTTCTTCCTCTACACATTGTTTGGAAGCGTGTTTATTCTTTTAGTTATGATCGGTTTATACTTCAGTACAACTGAAACCTTAGTTGATGGAAGTAAAGTTTTTACATTCAATATCCTTGAGATGATGAATACAGCTAACTATACTACGACTGGAATTCTCTCGCCACTCAATCCAAACAATTGGCGTTTTATTGCTTACGTAGGATTGTTCGTTGGATTCGCAATCAAAATTCCAATGTTCCCCTTCCACACGTGGTTACCAGACGCTCACGTTGAAGCTCCAACACCAATTAGCGTTATCCTTGCTGGTGTTCTACTAAAAATGGGAACCTACGGAATATTAAGATTTAACTTTGCAATCTTTCCTGAGTTAACCATGCAGCTTGCCTGGTACATTGGACTATTTGGAATGATAAATATTATCTACGGCGCATTAGCAGCAATGGCACAGCGAGATTTTAAGAAATTGATTGCATACTCTTCCATTTCTCATATGGGTTATGTTTTACTTGGAATGGCTTCATTAAACACGATGGGAATTTCAGGTGCAATACTTCAGATGTTTAACCACGGAACGATCACAGCTATGCTCTTCTTAATTGTTGGTGTTCTTTACGACAGAACTCACACAAGAAACCTTGATGACTTTGGTGGAATGGCTACTCAAATGCCAATATATACTGGATTCGTAACTGTTGCATTCTTTGCTGCAATCGGGCTTCCCGGTTTAAGCGGTTTCATTTCTGAAATTTTTGTTTTTCTTGGTGCATTCAGCTACTCTGTAATCAGAGTAATAGCCGTTGTATCAACACTTGGAATTTTATTGGGTGCAGGCTATATGCTATGGACAATGCAACGAGTTTATCTCGGCACATTGAAAGAAAAGTGGATGCAACTTAAAGATCTTGATGGAAGAGAATATGCGATGTTTATTCCATTAACATTAATTATCATTTTCCTAGGTGTTTATCCTTCTGCTTTGCTCAATGTTATGAATTCATCTGTAAACACGATGGTTAAGTTTATGCAGGATTCACAGGTTTTCTTTAGCTCAATTAGTGGATTATAGAAACAGAAAGTAGAAATCGTGAATTTGGAAATTTTAAAATCAAGTCTTCTGTTAATTAAACCAGAGATTGCAATATCAATTCTTCTGGTGGTTATTGTTTTGTTTGATCTGATTTTCGAAAAGAATAAAAACCTTCTTCCCATTATTACGATAGTTGGGTTACTGGTTACATCCTATTTTGTCATTCAACAATTCGGAATGAATGCTTTTGCTTTTGAAAATTCTAAAACCGGATTTGGTTTAATAGCTGCTGATGCGTTTGCTGCATTCTTTAAAATAATTGTAATCCTGGCTACAATTTTTATAATCTTATTTTCCATCTCATCCGATGAAGTTATTAAATCTAAAGACCGTTGGGGTGAATATTATACCCTGATGATGGGAATGGTTCTCGGGATGTTCTTCATATCTTCAGCAACAGATTTAATATTGATTTATCTTTCAATTGAATTACTTTCTCTTTCATCATACATTCTTGCAGGATTTCTAAAAACTGTTAACCGAAGTTCCGAAGCTTCTCTTAAGTATGTTATTTATGGTGGTGTTGCTTCTGGAATAATGCTTTTTGGTATTTCAATTCTTTATGGCTTAACTGGTACGACCAACCTTTACGCGTTGAATCAACTATTGCAGCAAGCTCAGGCTGGAGGTTTCACTTTTATTTTTGCCGGTATTATGGTTTTAGGTGGAATTGGTTTCAAGATTTCTATCGCTCCGTTTCATTTCTGGACTCCTGATGTTTACGAAGGAGCTCCAATTCCAATTACTGCTTACCTTTCTGTTGCCAGCAAAGCAGCCGGATTTGCGTTGTTAATTAGATTTCTAAAAATCACTTTCATACAGAGCACCTCTCCGGAGGGTTACTGGATACTACTGGGAATAATTGACTGGCAAAGAATTCTTATTGTTCTGGCAATACTAACAATGACGCTTGGAAATTTCGCAGCACTATGGCAGGATAATCTGAAAAGAATGCTTGCTTATTCAAGCATTGCACACGCGGGATATTTACTGCTTGCAGTTGCTGTTTTATCTAATGAAGGATTAGTTGCAGTCCTGGTTTACTTTGCTATTTATTTATTTATGAATCTCGGCGCTTTCTTTGTTGTGATGTTAATTGCAAATAAGATTGGCAGTGAAGAAATGGATGACTACAAAGGTATGGGTTCTGCCAGTTCATTTCTTGGAGTTGCACTTGCAATCTTTTTACTTTCTCTTGCGGGCTTACCACCTACAGCAGGATTCATTGGAAAGCTATACATTTTCATTGCACTGATTGATGCAAATATGATTGTGGTTGCTTTCATCGCTTTGCTGAACACGGTTGTTGCTTATTACTACTACGTTCGTGTGCTTAAAAATTTGTATCTCGTTAAAACCGACGATACAAAACCTAAGATTGAATTTTCATTTGGTAATGTTTTGGTTATTGTACTTTTGATAATACCTGTCTTTGTTTTTGGTGTTTACTTCACACCATTAGTCAATCTCGCAAAAAACTCTATTAATTTGTTAGGATTTTAATTTCTTAATAGTGATGTCATTCTGAGTCCTGAGAGGACGAAGAATCTCCTGATTATTAATTAGGATCCTTCACTAATCGTTCAGAATGACTGTTTACTGTCACACTGAGCCTGTCGAAGTATTATTTATATAAATAATACTTCTTTATTACCATTTTCTCCCCTCTCGCCTTTCTCAAAATAATTTTATAACTTTAGGTAAGTCTAATATCAATGGGGTAAAATTATGCGAACCCTTAAAATATCTCTCCTGGTTTTTATTCTTTCGATTACTATATCTGCGCAAGAAGGATGGTTTTGGCAAAATCCTATACC
>JAPHUI010000344.1 GCA_026193755.1 Ignavibacteriaceae bacterium
AATCTCATTCTCAGATCTGCCGCTACGGATGTGATGGACTTTGAGGGTGGTAAACTTTCTGTCATCGGTTTGCGATTGGACAAAGACGCACCGGTCGTCAGGAAAACTATAGTAGAGATCGCTAAAGAGTTTGATACATTTGATTTTAGAATTGTTGCTCTTCACAGAAACTTCAGAACAATTATTCCAAAAGGAAATGACAAGTTCTTCGCAAATGACCAGGTATTTGTCATTGCGAAACCCGAAGGTAACAATGTTGTAATGAAACTGGCAGGGAAAGAGGATGTTAAGTTTGATAATATCATGATTCTGGGCGGTAGTAAAATCGGTAGAAGGATTGCCCAGCAACTGGAAGATAAGATGAGCATTAAGCTGATTGAAGCTGATGAGGAAAAGACGATTATGCTTGCAGACAATTTAAAAAACACTTTGGTAATCAGGGGCGACGGCAGAGACATTGATCTTCTTGCTCAGGAAGGAATAATTGATGTTGATGCTTTTGTTGCTGTTACAGAAGATGCCGAAACGAATATTATCACCTGTCTAATGGCTAAACATCTCGGTGTAAAAAAAGCAATCGCACTGGTAGATAAAGTAGATTATATACCGCTGACACAAACAATAGGATTGGATTCACTCATCAACAAAAAAATAATTGCTGCGAATAATATTTCGCGCTTCATCAGGAAAAGTGAAGTATTGGCACTAAGTACTATCGAGGGAATTGATGCGGAAATTTTAGAGTATGTTGCTCAACAGGATTCGAAGGTAACCAAAAAACCAATTAAAGATCTTAACTTTCCTAAAGAAGCAATTATTGGCGGTATCGTTCGGGGAGAAGAATCAATAATTGCAGTCGGTGATACGAAGATTCAGAATGGTGATAAGGTAGTTGTTTTTGCACTACCGGGTGGAGTTAAGAAAACGGAGAATTTCTTCAAATAAAAAATGAATTTTAAAATTGTTATAAAGATTATCGGGTTCCTGCTGATAATTAACGGTCTTGCAATGCTCACCGCTATTCCCTTTTCAATTTATTACGGAAGTGATGATATTTCTGCTATTCTCATCTCAGGTTTCGGAACAGCTTTAGTAGGCAGCTTGCTCTGGTTCCTCACAAAGACCGACCCCAACGAGGATATTAGCAAAAGAGATGGCTACTTTATAGTTGCCTTAGGCTGGATTGCCTGTTCTGTTTTCGGTACACTTCCTTTTATCATCCATGGATCAATACCAAGTTTTACAGATGCATTCTTCGAAACAATGTCTGGCTTTACAACTACGGGTGCATCAATTTTAAAGGATGTTGAAGCCGTTCCACATGGCTTACTCTTCTGGCGGAGTATGACGCACTGGTTGGGTGGAATGGGAATCATCGTACTCTCTCTTGCAATTATGCCGATTCTTGGTATTGGTGGTATGCAGCTTTTCCAGGCAGAAGTTGCGGGTCCGAGCAAAGATAAAATACATCCCAGAGTTACAGAAACTGCAAAGCGGTTATGGGGCATTTATCTTATACTAACTTTTGCCGAAGTTATTCTATTATTGTTTGGTGATATGAATCTCTTTGATGCTTTGTGCCATTCATTCGGAACACTTGCAACCGGAGGCTTCTCAACAAAAAATGCAAGTGTTGCATATTATCATTCTACTTACATAGAATATGTTATAATAATTTTTATGTTCATTTCCGGTACAAATTTTACTCTTCACTACTTTGCTCTGAAAGGCCGGCCTTTAAATTATTTCAAAGACAGCGAGTTTAGGTTTTATACAATTTTTATTGTGATTGTTGTAACATCAACGGCAGTTTATTTAAACATCCATAATTCACAAACCATTGAATCAGCATTCAGAGATTCTGCATTCAGCATTATGTCCATACTGACTTCAACGGGGTTCGTTACAGTTAACTATGAGAGCTGGGCAAAATTCTTTCCTGAAGTATTCTTAATTCTGCTGCTGATTGGTGCGTGTGCAGGTTCAACCAGCGGTGGAGTGAAGATTATAAGGTATGAAATTCTAATTAAAAACAGTATCATCGAACTAAAAAGACTAATTCATCCAAAAGCAGTAATCCCGGTAAGACACAACGGAAAAGCAGTTAGCATTGAGATAATTTCAAAGATAGCATCGTTTGTAATGCTGTATATGCTAATTTTCATAATTGCATCTGTTCTTCTTGCAATAATAGGTTTAGATCTCTCTTCATCTATGGGAGCTGTCGCTGCCTGCCTTGCTAACATAGGTCCGGGTTTGGGCTCAACCGGGCCTGCAACAAATTACAGCAATGTTCCGATGTTAGGTAAATGGGTTTTGAGTATCGTTATGTTATTAGGTCGCTTAGAGTTATTTACGGTGCTCATTCTTTTCTCTCCCACCTTCTGGAAAAAGTAAAATTACTTTTTGCCTCTCCGT
>JAPHUI010000203.1 GCA_026193755.1 Ignavibacteriaceae bacterium
ATAATTGCCGAAGGTAAAAAAGTCGGCGTTATAACAAGCGGAACAGTGAGCCCGGTACTTGAAAAACCAATTGCGCTTGGTTACGTGGATAAGCCATTTAATTCACCTGGTAGTGAAGTATTATTTAAAATCAGGGATAAAGAATTTCCTGCGCGTATTACAAAACTTCCATTTGTAAAAAAATAATAACTGAAATGAAACTGGACATACTTTTTTCTCCCGTACTTACAGATGAACTTTTCTTTACCGGGAAAACAACTGTAGTTATTGATATTTTACGTGCTTCCTCAACTATAGTTGAAGCACTGTCAAACGGAGCAAAAGAAATTGTACCCGTTGGCACTATAGAGTTTGCGGTAAAGGTATCGGGAGGTATGTTTGGCGGACAAACCTTGCTTGGCGGAGAGCGAAACACTAAAAAGATTGAAGGATTTGCACTTGGCAATTCACCTTCAGAATATACAGCCGATGTTGTTGCCGGCAAGACAATAGTTTTTTACTCTACCAATGGTTCCAGAGCCATAGTTAAAGCCAAATACTCTTCTAATCTGTTTATTTGTTCTTTTAATAATATAATGGCAGTTGCAAGACATCTTAAAAAGTTTAATGAGGATGTTATTATTCTTTGTGCTGGTAATAATAACTTTTTTAGCCTCGAAGATTTTGTTTGTGCCGGTATGCTAGTTAATGAGTTAACAAACGGAAAGAAAAAGAATGATCTGACTGATTCTTCAACAAGTGCTTTGGTATTGTTTAAGGCTTTCGGTAAAGAAATTCACAAAATGTTATCCGAAACTGAGCACGGTCAGCTCTTAATAAAAAATGGCTATGAGAAAGATTTAAAAGCGTGTGCAGTGCTTAACAACAAGGATGTGATTCCCTTTTATTCGGGAAATGCCATAAAGGTTTTGAAGTAATCGACTTGCAAAATGGCAGCAAAAAAAAACAGAGCAAACAACAAAAGAAACAATTCTAAAAAGAGTTATTTTAGCTTATCCTCAGAGAAGAAGAAAAGAATAGCGGGTATTTTTTTAATTCTCTTTTCTATTTTTCTTTTACTCTGTATTGTTTCCTATGATAGAAGAGATGAGGTTTATCTTGAAAATTCTATTTTTTCTAAAATAGAAACTCACAACTGGTTGGGTATGTTAGGTGCACATCTCTCTTATTTTTTTATAAATAACATTATAGGTTATTTTTCAATTGTCTTTCCGGCGATTTTGTTTTTGTGGGGCGTCTCACTCTTCAAAAAAATACCTTTCAAAACCAAGATTCATACGACAAACTTTTTACTAATTTCCGGTCTAACTTTTGCGTCTTTTTTTGGAGTTCTAAAAGTTGGATTTATGGTTTTTCCCGGCGTAAAAGAACTGAGAGGGAATATAGGTGAATATTTAGGGAATTGGCTTAACGGAATACTGGGAGGGATAGGAAGCATTCTGCTTCTTCTTTTTGTCTCAGCAACGGCTCTCATCTTTGCTTTTGATATAAAAATTGAAAACATTTTTCAGATTCTCAAAAATTTGTTTGCTTCAAAACCGGATGATAAAATAAAAATTGTCAGGAAAGAGGATGAAACCTCTAATCTTGATAAAATTAAAAAGCTTGGTAAGGGGAAGAAAAAATCTGTTGCTGCTGAAGAGGAATATCCAACTGCTGATGAATTAATGGAAGAGGAAGCATCGGCACAAACAAGTATCAAGATAATCAGAAAAGATAAACCCGAAGTCCCTGAAGAAAATGACATTTCAATTGACGAAAGAAAAAAAGTCGATCTTGAAAAAACCGGTGAATTGCCTGCTGAGAAATTTATAAGTGAGGAAGAAAAAAAGCTTCCCGATCCCTGGGAGGAAGATTTGAATTATGAACTTCCCGGGCTTGATCTTCTTCAACCTGCAGCTGCTGAAGATATCAAAGTTGCAGAAGAAGAGTTGACAAGGAATGCAGAACTACTGAAAGACAAACTTAAATTGTTCGATATTGAAATCCAGAACATTTCTGTTACTCCCGGACCTGTAGTTACACTTTATGAAATAGTACCGGCACCGGGAGTTAAAATAAGTAAAATTGTCGCACTCGAAAATGATATCGCACTTGCTCTTTCCGCAAGAGGAATAAGAATTATTGCACCTATTCCTGGTAAGGGTGCTATAGGTGTTGAGATACCAAACTCAGAAGCTGCGATTGTTAATGCCCGATCAGTGCTTGGTAAAATTCAGGATACTAAGATGCAATTACCTCTGTCGTTAGGCAAAACGATAAGCGGTGATGTTTATATGACTGATCTTTCTTTAATGCCTCATTTACTGATTGCTGGTTCGACAGGTTCTGGGAAAAGCGTTGGAATAAATATGATTATAAGCAGTCTGCTTTATTCTAAAATTCCTGCAGATGTCAAGTTCATTCTTGTCGATCCAAAGAAAATAGAATTATCATTTTATAACAAATTAAGAAGACACTATCTTGCAGTTTCTCCCGATGTTGATGAAGAAATAATCACTATACCGCAAAACGCTGTAATTATGCTCAAGTCCGTTGAGGTTGAAATGGAAAAAAGATATGACAGACTTGCAAAAGCGGGTGTGAGAAACATAGTTGATTACAATAAAAAGATTGATAATCCTAAAACCAAACCTCACGACACGGAATCAATAAAGCATCATCATTTACCATATCTTATTGTAATTATCGATGAGCTTGCCGACTTAATGATTACTGCAGGCAAAGATGTTGAAGGTCCCATTACACGTTTAGCGCAGCTTGCCCGTGCAGTGGGAATTCATCTTGTACTTGCAACTCAAAGACCTTCAGTGAATGTTATTACGGGTGTTATAAAAGCCAACTTTAGTTCAAGAATTGCATACCAGGTTGCAACTAAAATTGATTCCAGAACTATTCTCGATATGAATGGCGCAGAACAATTGCTCGGTAGAGGAGATATGCTTTTTCTCCCAACAGGATCGCCCAAACCAATTCGCATGCAGAATGCATTTATTTCTACTGATGAGGTTGAAGCCATAACAAATTACGTTTATTCTCAACCATCTTATTCTAAACCGTATTATCTTCCTTCAATTTATGAAAAGAAAAGAGGTTCCTCTTCAGGATTTTCTGTCGATCTTGATCCAATGTTTGAAGAAGCAGCAAGAGTTATAGTACGCCATCAGCAGGGTTCGGTATCTTTACTGCAGAGAAAATTAAAACTGGGCTATTCCCGTGCCGCAAGAATTGTTGATCAACTGGAAGATGCCGGAATTGTTGGACCAAATGATGGAAGTAAAGCCAGACAAGTTTTGGTTGAAAATGAAGAACAACTTGAAACAGTATTAAGAACACTTTGAGGAAAAAAATAATGTTTGTCAGAAATATTTTTGTGCTAATTATTACATTCGTTTTTTGCAACAGCATTATTGCACAAGACGATGCGAAAGCTTTATTGAAGAATATTCAGGATAATTTCGATTCAATAGATGATTTATCTGCTGAGATTACTCAATTGATAAACGGTAAGATTAATCTTGAAGGCAAAGTTTATTACAAAAAAGAAAATCATTTAAGATTTGAATTCAACAATATGCTTATTGTTTCTGATGGAGAGACTTCATGGAATTATAATAAGAAGCAGAACAAAGTTATAATAACTGATTATGATACAGAGGGTAACAAAATTCTTTCGCTCCGTCAGATAATTTATGAATATCCGGATGAATGTGAATTAAGTACTTATGATAGTGAGGGGGAAAAGGTTCTGCAATTAATTCCTAAAAATAACTCACTAAGTTTTAATTCTGTTAAACTATTCATCACTGATGATAATTTGATCTCAAAAGTTTTAATCGATGATCCCCCAACTGGCTCAATTCAGGTTTTTCTTTCAAATTATAAAATAAATAAAAATTTGTCCGACAGTTTGTTTTCATTCTCTCCACCCGAAGGAAGTCAGGTTCTTGATCTCAGATAACGCAAAGAAAATACCTGCATTAAGAGGGCTTTTCAATTTTTTACTCTCAATTGGATTAGCAGTGCTGTTTTTATATCTGGCCTTTCAGGGTGTTGATTTTAGTGAAGTGTTGACACAAGTTTCAGAGGCATCAATATTCTGGATGGTAATTTTTTCTGTCACTGTGCTGCTTGGTCATTTTATCAGGACAATCAGGTGGAAAATAATATTGCATTCAGTTAAACCTGATGCTAAAATGAAAAACCTATTCGGTGCACTTATGATTGGATACGGAGTTAATTGTGTAACTCCGAAGCTTGGTGAGGTTACCCGTGCGATCATGATAGGCAGGTACGAAAATCTTTCAAAGTCTTCTATGTTCGGAACGGTAATAGTTGAAAGAGTTATTGATATTATTGCTCTTGGATTATCAGTTTTAATCTCCGCTTTTATTTGGAGTTCGAGTCTGTATAAAACTTTTCCATGGCTTGAATCGGCACTTTACTTATCTGCTGCTCTAATGGTTGTCATTTTACTGGTAATCTTCCTTTTAGTTAAACTTAAAGAAAGATTTTATGGCGTGATTTTAAAATTGGTCGGAAAAATGTCACAGAAAATTTCGGACAAGCTTGGTTACATTTTCGAAATGCTCATTCAGGGATTTACAAGTCTTAAGGGAACTAAAAACTATATACTTACGATATTAGTAACTGTAATTCTTCTTTTAGCATACGCATTAAGTGCTTATTTAGGATTTTTTATGCTGGGAATGCAATCGATAAAAGATGTGACTTATTCTATGGGCTGGATTCTTATGAGCATTAGCGCAATCGGTGTTGTTATTCCTACTCCCGGTGCAACAGGTTCATATCACGCACTTGCAATAAGCACGCTGGTTCTTCTCTTTGGATTCGGTGATACAATAAGTGCTGCCTATGCTTTTCTTACACATATAATCTCTTACTTTTTATTTATTATTACTGCAATTATTATGTTCTTTTTACTTAATAAACAGCACGCCAGTTTACTTAACATATTTAAAACAAATTCTTAAGAGACATGAAAAAAATCACAGTTTTATTTTTTTTGATAATTGCTTCAGGTTTTACTCTTGCACAAATTGAACTGAAAGGTACGATGGGGATAAATTTTTTAAGTTCTCCTTCTCTGCAGGATTATATTAATCAAAACTATGCACCGTCTGATGCTCAACTCGGTACATTTAACTCAGCAGTTATCTTTACTGGAGAAGTCGGAACATTTATTGGAAAAGACTTTGAGCTAAGTCTTGAAATTCCATACCAGATTTACTCCTATACTGAAAACGTCGGCTTGGGGCAATATGAGCTGGCGTACAATTCGTTTATGCCTTCCGTTATGGCTTATTATGTTCTCTTAGGGAGCGGGTTTAATTTTAAATTTGGAGGTGGTGCGGGACCCCGGTTTGTAAACGTGAGTGAAAATAAAAAGTGGCAGGGAACTGAGGAATCATTCAGTTCAATCGGTTTCGGTGGTCTATTACGGGTTGAGGGTAATACTGCACTGGCTGAAAATGTCTACGCAAACATCGGGCTGGATTTAAGATATGATGTAAACGGAGAACCCGAGAATAGCGATAGTAAAAAACTTGTTAATAATGTTAAGGGTGAAAAAGTCAACTTTAACTCTTTTTCACTTGGTGTCAAGTTGGGAATTTCATACTTGTTTTTGGGAGACAATTGAATTTATTTGAAGCTATTCTTCTCGGAATTATTCAAGGGCTTTCTGAATTCTTACCGATTAGCAGCACGGGACATCTTACTATTGTTGGCAAGCTTCTCAATCTTGTTTCAGAAAGTCATCCTGAAAGCTGGACCTCTTTTATTGCAGTAATTCAATTGGGAACTATGGCTGCAGTTCTTGTTTACTTTGCAAAAGATATTTTTTTAATTATAAAAGATTTCTTAAAGGAGAATTTAATTCACAGGAAAAAATTTTCAGAGCAGACTGTGAACTCGCGAATGGGATGGTTGGTAATTATTGGTACTATTCCAGTTGTAATAATCGGCTTTGCATTCAAAGATATTATTGAAAGTGCGCTTACAAAAAATCTATACGTAATTGCTTTTAGTCTAATTGGATTGGCAATCATATTAGCAATAGGAGAAAAGGTAGCTAACTTCAAGAAAGATTTAAAAGATATTTCCGTTTTAGATTCATTCTTGATTGGAATTGCTCAAACATTTGCATTAATTCCCGGCTCATCGCGTTCAGGTACAACAATAACAGGAGGATTATTTTTAGGATTAAAGAGAGATGTTGCTGCAAGATTTTCTTTCTTGCTCAGCATTCCTGCAGTCTTAGCCAGCGGAATATTCGAGCTGTACCATTCGCTAAAATATTTAACTGCTGATATGGGACTCAATCTTGTAGTTGCAACAATAGTCTCGGGCATAAGCGGATACATTGCAATTGATTTTCTATTGAAGTATTTAAAGAAGCATTCAACATTTCTGTTTGTTTATTACAGAATAGCAGCAGGAATTTTTATTCTGATATTATTATTAACTAACATCATAAAACCATAAGGAGAAAAAATGAAACAATTTCTGGTTGTCTTATTGTTTGCAATTGGATTCTGGACCTGCAATGCGCAGGACACAGAGAAAATGAAATCAAAGGATGTTCAAACAAAAAAAGAAAGTAAAGAAATGACTGTAGCAATTATAAATACGAATATGGGCAAAATAGAAATAGAACTATTTGCTGATAAAACTCCTAAGACATTTGAGAACTTTGTAGGTCTTGCAGAAAAAGGATATTACAAAGGAGTGATTTTTCATAGGGTGATTGACAAATTTATGATTCAGGGTGGTGATCCAACTGGAACAGGAAGGGGAGGAGAAAGCATTTGGGGAAAACCATTTGAAGATGAAATAGTTAAATCACTTGTATTTGATAAGCCCGGTTATCTTGCTATGGCGAACGCTGGTCCAAACACTAATGGAAGCCAGTTCTTTATTACCGTTGTGCCAACTTCATGGCTAAATGGAAAGCACACAATTTTTGGACAGGTTATAAACGGAATGGATGTGGTTTATGCAATAAGTAAAGTTGCAACAAATAAAGCTGATAATAAACCACTCAAAGATGTTGTGATAGAATATGTGACGATAGAAAAAAGAGAAGCAAAATAAATCAATTACAGCCGCATCTTAAATGGTGCGGCTTTTTATTTTTTGTGAATGACACACACCGAAACTAAACAAGAATTCTTCTCATCACGCTGGTCGCTGATAATTGCAACAATTGGAATAGCTGTTGGCACAGGAAACATCTGGCGCTTTTCAAGAAT
>JAPHUI010000138.1 GCA_026193755.1 Ignavibacteriaceae bacterium
ATTGTCTTCAATTAATTAATCAGGCAGTTAATTCAACAACTGAATCTTCCTGTATTAAGGTAAGTATTAGGCTGCTGCCAGAATCCTATTCTGCTAATTATTATTCTTAAGAATATTACTTCAGAAATCTGGGTCGCTACCCAAAGATTTTTGTAATAATTTCAGAGACTGATTCTGAACATAATATCCGTCATTCATCTTTTCTTTTAAGTCATTTAACAACCAGCACGTAAATCCTTTCAAGTTCGTTAATTCATTTAATTATTTTTTTATAAAATACTTGAAAGGGAATTCACTATGGATACTCCACAAAAGAGCGATAAATCAACAAGGTTCTTATTTTATTTTTTTATTGCACAGGTCATACTTGGAATGATTGCAGTCGTAGGTTATATGATTTATTCATTCATCTTTGGTTGAAAAACTAAATACTTATTAATTCATTCTTACTTATTTTTGAAACGGAATGAAAAAGAATAAGTTCACTATATCCATTAAGGAAGTTGTACGGGCAATGGGGATCGTTTTCGGGGATATTGGAACGAGTCCTATTTATACTTTGACCATAATTTTCTTTCTTATTATACCTACCAGGGAAAACGTATTAGGTGTTTTATCTCTGATTTTCTGGACATTAATAATAATCGTTACAATTCAATATGCTTGGCTTGGAATGTCCTTAAGTATTAAGGGTGAGGGAGGAATTATAGTTCTAAAAGAAGCACTTGTGAGTACACTAAAGAATGGCAAGAAAATCGGAATAGCTTCTGCCCTGGGATACCTGGGAATTTCTTTAATTCTTGGAGACGGAATGATAACTCCGGCTATAAGTATTCTTTCGGCGGTGGAAGGACTCGAACTTATTCCGAAGCTTGGAAAAATAACAACTTCAGTAGTTATTATAATAACTTGTATCATTACAGTTATTTTGTTTTCAGTTCAAGCGCGTGGAGTCGACAAAATAGCTAAATCTTTTGGACCAATTATGGTTATCTGGTTCACCAGTCTTTTCGTTTCCGGTATCTATTATTTATTTAACAATCCCTCGATTTTGGAAGCAGTCAATCCATATTTTGCTGTTAAGTTTTTATTTCACTATGGATTCATTTCGTTTTTAATATTGAGTGATGTAATTCTTTGTGCAACTGGTGGTGAAGCTTTGTATGCAGACATGGGACATCTTGGAGGTAAATCAATAAGATATGCGTGGGTATTTGTATTTCTGGCATTGTTCACCAATTACTTCGGGCAGGGTGCGTTCTTAATTCAGGGAGGTTCCGTTTCTCAGGTACTTTTTTCCTCAATAAACCATATCTCTCCGATTCTTTATCTACCATTTTTACTTTTGGCACTCTTGGCTACAATTATAGCTTCACAAGCAATGATTAGTGCAGTTATGGCATTAATATTTCAGGGTATAAATCTTAGGATCTTTCCCTTGATGAAAATTAAATACACATCCACTGAATTAAGATCCCAGATATATATCGAGTCAGTAAATTGGTTATTGCTGATCGCTGTCTTGGTTATGATATTTATTTTTCAGTCTTCAGAAAATTTATCCGCAGCTTATGGTTTGGCAGTTACTGCGACAATGACTATCAGCGCAACTTTTATGGTTTGGATCTTCTGGAACAAAGGAGAGAAGCTAAAATTAATTCTTTCTACATTTGTTTTGCTCTTCGATCTTATTTATCTGGTGGCTGTTTTTACTAAAATTCCTGCTGGTGGGTATTGGTCCTTAATTATTGCAT
This sequence comes from Ignavibacteriaceae bacterium, assembly GCA_026193755.1. Taxonomy (GTDB): domain Bacteria; phylum Bacteroidota; class Ignavibacteria; order Ignavibacteriales; family Ignavibacteriaceae; genus IGN2. The sequence continues at coordinate 1,755 of JAPHUI010000138.1, forward strand.
TTCTTGTGACACTTATTATTCAGATTTGGATTAAGGGCTCTGAAGCACTCAGACGTCGTTTTCGTTCTCTTGATCTCGAAATTTTTATAACCAGCTTTGAACAGATTTATTCGACTCAACCAATTCTAAAAGGAGAAGCTATTTTCTTTGCCCGGATAATTGATAAAGTACCTCCTTATGTGGTTCACTGCATTTTAAGAAGTGGTATTATTTATGAAAAGAATATCTTGTTTGCATTTCAGATTAGTGACGAACCTTATGGAATAAAATTTTTTGAAATGAAAGAATTTAGCAAAGGATTATATGGACTGACAGTATCAGTAGGATACATGCAAATCTTAAATTTGCCAAGTCTGTTTAAAGAACATAGTATAAATGAGAAAGTGATATTTTACGGAGTAGATGATATTAAAACAAAGAAATTCTTTTATAAAATTTATGCTTTTATTAAAAAAATCACTCCATCATTCGCCAGTTTTTATAACTTTCCTTATAACAAGCTGCACGGAGTGGTAACCAGGCACGAGTTGTAAGATTACCATCATGCATAAATAATTATAATATTATATCAAAACGAATTTTACTGGCGTAAAACATCATTCTTATATAAATTTGAGCGTGCAGTTATCTTAAAATGAAAGATTGAAGAATAGTTATTTACATATTGTCACACTTTTATTACTCTTCTTGTACTCTACAATGCATGCACAATCCCAGGATACATTATTTTTAGCATCCTGGAATCTTCAAAATTTATTTGATACGGTAGATGATCCTCAAAAAAATGATGAGGAATTTCTTCCAAATGGCGAAATGCAGTGGACTAAGGAAAGACTCGATAAAAAATTGTATAATTTAGCTCGTGTAATCCGGTCAATGAATAATGGTGCCGGTCCGGATTTGCTAGGAGTTTGTGAAGTGGAACATGAGGCTCTACTTGATTCGATGATTAAAAAATTCTTACCAGATTTAGATTATAAAACTGCTTATATTGAATCGCCGGATAACAGGGGAATAGATAACGGATTAATTTTTAAAGCAAATGAATTTAAGGTATTGAATGTTCAGGTAGATACAGTGCATATTTCAAGTGGCTGGCCAACAAGATTGATTATGGGTGTAAATTTATTGACCGATAACAATGAAAAAATAACTGTATTTGTAAATCATTGGCCTTCAAGGAGCGGGGGACAGATAGAATCTGAACCTAATAGAATTGAAGCTGCAAAAACGCTTCGTTATGCTTTGGATAGAATTTTCAAAATAGAAGAAGATGCTCAAATTTTTATCATTGGGGATTTTAATGATGATCCGATCAACAAGTCTGTTCTAGAGACACTAAGAGCTCATCCAATTAAATGTGATTCTTTAAATGCAGAGTTTGAGGTTGAATCTGAAGGAGAATTATTTAATCTGTCTTACAAAACGTATGAAAGTGGTTTGGGTAGTTATAAGTACCGAAACACTTGGAATTTACTTGATCAAATAATTGTATCTGGCTCTTTAATAAATGGCAAAGAGATAAATTATATCTGTCAATCGTTTAAAGTGTACAAACCAAATTTTATGGTTACCAAATCAGGTGTATACCAGGGAGCACCTTTCCCAACTTATGGAGGAAGCAGATATCTTGGTGGGTATAGTGATCATTTCCCGGTAATTTCTAAATTTAAAATAAATAGGAATTTTAAATGAATAAAGAAATATTAATTTTTGGTTCAAGCGGTGCGCTTGGAAATGGAGTGACTGATGTTTTTTTGAAAAAAAAATACAACAAATTTTATCTATTTGATTTTAAACATAAGGATATACCAAACACAAATGTTGAACAAATAATAATTAGCGACTTATCTGAAGAAGAGAATGTAAAAAAAGCGTTTAGCAGGGTTACGCCATCTAAAGAAAAAGTATTCTATCTATTCAGCACAATTGGTGGATTTGCTGGCGGCAAAAAAGTGTGGAAAACTGAATCATCTTCTTTTGACAGAATGATAAATATGAATTTGAAAACAAGTTTTTTAATTGCTAAATATTTTTCCATTTTAGTCAGCAAATCTCACTCAGGTTCAATATGTTTTACATCAGCTTTTACTGGACTTGTAGCAGAATCAGGTAAAGCAGTTTATGGAACATCAAAGGCAGCACTTATCCATCTTGTCAAAACATTAGCAGAAGAAGGTAAAGAAATAAGGCTATCAGCTAATGCAATTGCCCCGTTCATAATCGATACCCCGGCAAACAGAGAATGGATGCCTGCTTCGACTAATTCAGAAAAAGATTCGGTATTTGAAAATTGGATTAAACCTGCTGAGATAGGTGAATTTGTAAATTCAATGTTTCAAAGTTATAATATACTTTCAGGTAATATATTCCAGCTTAAAAACAGGTTTAATGTGTACTAAAGAATTACCAATCGGGAGGCAGTAATTTGTTGACTTTCTAAATTGAAATCATTATTGTAGTCATACTCATAATTTAAAATTATTTGGAAAAAAACCTTTCCTTGGTATCAATCATTCAATTTTCAGGAGGAAACTTTATATGGATTTCTCGGGTGTAATAGCAATATTTTTTAACACCATTGCGCAAGCAACTAATGATGGTGGAGTTTTGAATTGGTTAAGTTCAAAGTATGAAGCTGGTGGATTATTTATGCACCCGATTTTAGGGTGTTTAATTGTAGGTCTGGCCTTTTGTATTGAAAGACTCTGGACTTTAACCCGCTCTAAAACAAATACTAAAAAATTCATTCTTCAGGTTAAAAGAGCGCTTGACAATGGCGGAATTGAGCAGGCAAAACAATTATGTGCAAATACCAGAGGTCCTGTTGCATCTGTATTTCATGCAGGTTTATTAAGAGCCGATGAAGGTCTCGAGGCTGCTGAAAAAGCAATCATAGCTTACGGTGGTATTGAAATGGGCTTCTTGGAAAGAGGTACAATCTGGATATCACTTTTTATTTCTCTGGCACCTATGCTTGGATTCACTGGAACAGTTCAAGGTATGATAACTGCATTCGACGCTATAAAAGAAGCAGCTCAAATATCACCTGCAATTGTTGCCGATGGTATAGCTGTTGCTTTGCTCACAACTTTATTTGGTTTAGTTGTAGCTATGATACTCCAGGTTTTCTACAATTTTATTGTTTCTAGAATTGATAGACTGGTTGGAGATATGGAAGAAGCCTCGATTGAATTGATAGATGCATTATATGAATTGAAGGTTAAAAAATAGTAATTCTTAACTAACTAATTAAAACCAGATTTCAAAATGATAAAAAAGAAAAAACTTCCTGAAGCAACAATTCCGACTTCATCAATGGCTGACATTGCATTTCTGCTTCTTATTTTCTTTCTTGTTGCAACAGTAATTGACGTAGACTCAGGTATTGGTATGACACTGCCTGAATTTGTAGACAATCCCGAAACAGTTGAAGTACCCAAAGACAGGATGGCTGCAGTGTTAATTAATGAAACAGGAGATGTTCTGCTGGATGGTCAACCAATTTCATTGTTCCAGATTACAAACACTTTGAAACCACGTATTCAGTCCAAAATTGATCTTCCGAATAATAAAAAACTTATTGTATCTATTAAGACGGATAGAAAAACTGAATACAATGCTTATATACAGGCTTTAGATCAGGTTAAGGTAGCATATTTTGAAGTAAGAGATGAATATTCAAATTCCAAATTTGGTAAAAAATTCAGTGATCTGGAGGATGGATCTATAGAACAGAATGAAGTGAAGGATGCAATCCCCATTATTATTTCAATAGCAGAACCAGAAAAAGTTAAATAAAGGAATTGAAGTAATGAAATTCGAAAAGAAAAGAGCAAGCACAAAACAAGAAATTCCAACAGCTTCTATGCCCGATATTATCTTTATGCTGTTGTTGTTTTTTATGGTTACAACAACGCTTAGAGAAGTTGAGGTATTTGTACAATATTCTCTCCCAGAAGCTAAGGCAATAGAAAAAATTGAAAACAAGCGTTTGATACAATATGTCTGGGTAGGTAAGGATGGAAGAATTCAAATTAATGATAGTCTTGTTAAGCTTAATGAAATTCAGGATATTATGTATGCTAAAAGACAAGCGCTTCCAAATGTTATTGTTTCACTTCGGGTTGATAAGAGTACTGATATGGGCTTGGTAACAGATATTCAACAAGAACTGAGAAAAGCATACTGCCTGAGAATAAACTATTCGGCAAATATTAAAATATAAGCTAAATATTATTAATTTCTTGATGAGCAGGTTGGTTTTAATTAATCGCCTGCTTTTTTTATTGCAGAGGGTAAAATGAATCTGACAGAAAAAATTAATCGGGATTTAAAAGAAGCATTAAAATCAAATGATAAAATAAGGCTACAAACAATAAGATCGATTAGGGCGGTAATATTAGAGTTTGAAAAAAGCGGTTCTGGCAAGAAACTTAATGAGGAAGAGGAAATAAAATTACTTAGCTCCGCTGCTAAAAAAAGAAAGGAGGCTATTGAAGAATATAAAAAAGCAAACAGAGACGATCTGGCCACAATTGAAGAAGCTGAACTTACTATAATTTTGTCATATTTGCCCAAACAATTAACAACCGAAGAAATAATCAACAAAGTTAAAATACTTGCAAATGAATTGGGTGCTAAAACAAAAGAAGATTTTCCCAGACTCATGCCTTCTGCTATCAAAGAATTAAAAGGTAAAGCCGATGGAAAAGCAATTAAAGAAGCTGTGGAAAAAGTTCTTGGTGTAAATTGATATTACTTGATGCTTTAATTGTTATTGGTGTTCTGATTGGATTTATTCTTGGTTTCAAGGACGGATTTATTCGAAAATTAATAGGAATCACCGGTTTTATAGCAGCGACCATATTAGCTGTATTTTTTGCCAAGCAATTCGGTTTATTGTTGGAAAGTTTATTTCGTATTGAAACTTACTTTGCCGAAATAGTCGGTGGATTGATTATTTTCTTTGGAGTACTTTCTGCATTTATGTTTTTAAAAAGAATTGTTCATCCGTTTGATAAAGTTAATAATCTTATAAATCAGCTTGTAGGGGGCGTGGTAGGTTCAATTCAGATACTATACTTTTTGAGTGCTATCTTCATAATTGTTAACGTATTTGATCTTCCTGAAAAACAAACAAGAGAACAATCAATTTTTTACTATCCTACTTATAAAGTAATTCCTTTAACTATTCAATATTTAAGCTATTATACCCCTCAACCTCGTAAATTAATTGAAGATTATATTAACGAAAAAGATACCCTTCAATGATCAACACCTCAGTTCTGGAAGAGCTCGAATATCAGAAAGTATTAAATCACATTGTAAACTACGCCGTAACTGAAAATGGGAAAGAATATGTCTCTAGTTTGCTACCTTTATGTGATCCAGATAAAATATGCAAAGAATGTGAATTGGTAAATCAAGCGAAGGAAATATTAATAAGAAATATTCCTCCGCAAATAGATTACATCTCTGACCTTACCGAGACTCTTGCCCAAAGTAGAGTAGAAGGTGTCGTACTTAGTTCAAAGAGAATTCTTGAAGTCTTAAAACTGGCTAAAACCTCGAGGGCGCTGCATCAATTTTTAAAGAGTAACAACACAATTGCACCAGACTTAGCAATATTTCAGAACTCATTGCTGATTGATAAAGTATTTGAGCATCATATAGAAAAAGTAATTGATGATACCGGAGAAATTAAAGAGAAAGCTAGTCAGAAACTTTCTGATATTCGGAAGCAAATAAGAGAAAAACAGAATTCTCTTGTCAAATCAATAAACAGTATAATGAAATCTCTTGATGAACAGGGAATTGTGAGAGAAGACTATTTGACTCTCCGTGATGGAAGGATGGTCATTCCGGTTAAATCAGAGCATAAAAGGCATCTAAGGGGGTTTATTCATTCGGAATCTGCTACAGGTCAAACAGTGTACATTGAGCCCGAACAAACTCTTGAAATGAATAATGAAATCGTGACATTAGGTTTTTCTGAAAAGCGTGAAATTGAAAGACTACTAAAAGACCTGACAAAACTGATTGGAGAAGCAAGTGAAAAACTAAAAGAAGCTTTAAGCACAATTGTATATATCGATTCTCTTTTTGCACGAGCAAAATATTCAATAGAAATACTTGGGGCATTCCCATCAATAGATGAAAAGAAACCATTTACTATTATTGATGCTAGACATCCTGTGTTACTCAGAAAGCTGGGTAGAAATGCAGCTATCCCCCTTAATCTTGAACTGGATAATCAAAAAGTAATTATAATTACAGGACCAAACGCTGGTGGTAAAACAGTTGTTCTAAAAACAATTGGTTTGTTATGCCTACTGCTTCAGTCAGGGATACATATTCCTGTTAGCCCGGATTCAAACTTGCATATTTTTAATAATATATTGATTGATATTGGTGATGAACAATCACTGGAAGATGACTTATCAACTTTTAGCTCACACTTAAATAACCTGAAAAATATTCTTTTCAGTTCAGATAATAATTCACTTGTATTGCTAGATGAAATTGGGACTGGAACTGATCCGATAGAAGGATCTGCTCTTGCTGCTGCAGTATTATTGAAACTCAGGGATATCGGTTCGTTA
>JAPHUI010000096.1 GCA_026193755.1 Ignavibacteriaceae bacterium
ATTGAAAATATGGAAGGCTCATTAGTTGTTGATCCTATGTTTCTAAAAAAAGCTGAAGATGCATTCGCATTACGCATAAGAGGAGATAGTATGATAAATGCAGGAATAAACGATGGAGATTTGGTAATCGTCTCTCCAAATGAGCAATCTAAAAATGGAGACATCATAGTAGCTATGTTGAATGATGAAGCTACTGTAAAAAGGTTTGAGCTTAAGGATAAAAAAATAAAACTTATTGCAGAAAATAATGCTTACTTACCTATTGAAATTAAAAGCGAAGACGACTTCAAAATAGTTGGTAAAGTAAAAGGTGTCGTGCGCTGGTTAAATTAAAAAGGAGTGGAACAATGAAAACAGATATATTTATAAAAGCTATGCGTAAAAGAAATAATCTCCGGTTCCTTTATGGCCTACAGGAAATTAATTTGGAACCATATTACATAGCAAAAAATAAATCAGGGAAAAAAGTAATTTATGGAAGATTAAGAAATACGAACGAGATAAGAAAATTTGAATACGATAAAATTGCTAATATCAGGGTAATTGAATCGTTCAGGTTTTCTCCGCGTATTCCAATTAATTCATTTGCAGTATAAAAATAAATTTATTTTAATATGGACATTTCTGAAAGAAAAGCAATCGACTTATTGGTCAACGAGTTCTGGCGGCTTGGTTTCTTCACTGTAAGCAGACGATTAGGAACCTATTTACCTGAACCTGAAAATGTTGGAAAATTTCAGGTTGATGTTATCGGCAGGCAAAAAGAGAAATATGCAATTGGAATAACTTTAGGCAAAGAGGATATTTATAAGTCCGATCTCTTAGAAAAAATTAATTATTTGGCTTCAAGAAAATCCAGAGCATCAGGAAAATCAATTACTCTTTTTATCGGTGTAGAGGATATTTATTTTAAAAGAGTAAAAGAATTATTACTGAATATTGATGAAAAAATAAGAAGAAATATAAAACTTGTTCGCATTGAGGAAAATAATTTCGGAAACCACAAACGGTCTAATCAACACCAGCAGATAATATTTTCTTAAGTAAACCCATCCAGGCAGCTTTTTTTTGCCTTTGTTCCTTTTAACTTCCCTTGTATTATTAAATGGAGAGTTCTGTTTATTATTTATTATGTAAAGGTTTATCTTGATTTTATAAGCTTCTGCATATAACTTTACAGGCTTATTCAAATTAAGTGTTTAACATTGGCAGGAAAAAAATCACAATCTGATAAAGCTCTTCAGGAGGAGCTTAAAAAGAGCGGCGATATTCCCACCCATATTGCTATAATAATGGATGGTAATGGAAGATGGGCAAAAAAACGTGGACTTCCTCGGGTTGCCGGGCATCGAAGAGGTGTTGAAACGGTCCGTGAAATTGTTGAAACTTGCGCCGAAATCGGGGTAAAGTATCTTACACTCTATACATTCTCTACTGAAAATTGGAAGCGACCTAAAGATGAAGTATCTACCTTAATGAGACTTTTGCTAAAAAGCTTGAAAGACAGACTCGATGAATTGGATAAAAACGATATCAAACTGACGTGTATTGGGAACATTGAGTCACTACCTACCGTCGTACAGAGACAGCTTCTTGAAGATATAGAAAGAACGAAGAATAACAAGAGGATGACTTTAAATCTGGCATTAAGTTATAGTGGTCGATGGGAGCTTTTGGAAGCTGTTAAAAATATTTCCAAAGATGTATCAGGAGGGAAGTTGTCTGCTGATTCAATAACAGAAAAATGTATTTCAGATCATTTAACTACTAAGAACATGCCCGATCCTGAATTGCTTATAAGAACCAGTGGAGAGTTTAGAGTAAGTAATTTCCTGCTCTGGCAAATCGCATATTCAGAATTTGTAATATTAGATGTTTATTGGCCGGATTTTTCCAGGAAACACCTCTACGATGCTGTTAAGCAATATCAGAAACGAGAAAGAAGATTCGGGAAGGTCAGTGAGCAGATACATAATTCAATACTTGAAAATCAAACAAAGGATTCACCTCTTGAAGTTTCCTAGGCTTGCGGTTTTATTATTAGCCTTTTTCCTTTCAGTTTCAACTTTCCCGCAGGGAACTCAGAAGAGTTATAAAATTTTAGGCATTTCAGTTGAAGGAAATAAGTCAGCCGATGCTGCAACTATTATTGCGAATAGCGGATTGAAAGTAGGCGGCGAAATCCAAGTACCCGGTGACCAAACACTTAATGCAATCAAACAACTTTGGGCTTTGAATATTTTCTCTGATATTCAAATCTTAATTGAAAGAGAAATCAATGAAGGAGCTTTTCTTCTTATTAAAGTTAAAGAGTATCCAAGGCTCGAGCGTGTTGTAATTGAAGGTAATGATGAGATAGATACTGATGATATTGAAAAGAAAATAACTTTTTTACGTGGAACTGTACTATCTCCTCAATCGATTGCAAAACTTAAAATTCGAATAAAAGATCTGTATGGTGAAGAAGGGTATCTCAATGCAAAGATTACAGATAATATTTATGATTATCTGGATGCCGATACTTTAGATGAGGATATTACTGTTACCTGGCGGAATGAAAAAGATTTTTCTGATGAATATAATTACACTTATGAAAGTGATGAACGTATTTATTCAAATCTTATCTCAAGAATAAAAGACCGCGTTTTATTGAAGCTGTCAATTGAAGAGGGGGACGAAGTTATTGTTAGAAAAATTGAGTTTCACGGTAATGAAGTTTTTGATGACGGTGAACTTGCCGGTGAAATGGACGAAACAAGTGAATCTGTCTGGTGGAAGTTTTGGTCAAGCGCACAATTTAAACCTAAGGATTTTGAAAAAGATAAACAGTTGGTTGTAGACTATTACCGAAAGAATGGTTATCGGGATGCTGAAGTATTGGATGATTCGCTTATATATTCTGACAATAAAAAAGATCTTAAAATAGTTATAGATGTCTATGAAGGACCACAATATAAAGTTAGAAATATAACTTTTGAAGGAAACACAGTTTATCCTGATTATGTTCTTGCTGAGAGATTGGATTTTTCCAAAGGCGATATTTATGACTATGAAAAATTCCAGAGGAATCTCCATGGCAATGAAGCACAAACCGATATATCAGCCCTTTACCTTGACAATGGTTATTTAACATTTAATGTTCAGTCCGAAGAAAAGAAAGTTGCTGCTGATTCAATAGATTTTCATATAAGAATAGAAGAGCGCAACCAATTCAAAGTTTCGCGTGTTGAAATAGCAGGGAACACCAAAACAAAAGACAAAGTTATACGAAGAGAACTTTATACAATACCGGGAGATTATTTTAACCGTGCATTTCTGTTCAGGAGTGTTCAGCAGCTTGCCAATTTACAATACTTTAATGCTGAAAAGCTCTATGGACCTGGTGGTATTGATACCAAGCTTGAAAGTGACAGCACAGTATCTGTTATATTTAACGTAGAAGAAAAATCAAGTGATTATCTTAATGCTTCGGTTGGTTACAGTGGTAGTTTTGGCTTTAGCGGATCAATCGGCGTTACTCTTACAAACTTCTCAATTGCTGAACCATTCTCACTCGGTGGCGGACAGGTACTTAATTTCAATTGGCAATTCGGTTTCGGGAACATTTATCGGACTTTTACAATAGGATTCACAGAACCATGGATGTTCGACACCCCTACTTCAGTTGGAGTCGATGTGTTTGATACTCGTCAGCAGTACGTATATGATTTACGTCAGACCGGAGGCACTTTAAGAGTCGGCAGAAGACTTAAATGGCCGGATGATTTTTTCTACGTACAGGGAAGATTCAGGTATCAATATAATAATGTACTTCAGGGACAAAATTTTTACAAGGAGGGTGTAACTCACCAATACACTCTCGGTGTTACATTTAGCCGAAGAAACATTGACAACCCTATTTTTCCATCTCAGGGCTCGGCATTTACACTCGATATGGAAATTTCCGGCGGTCCTTTCTTACCCGGCGATGTGGATTACACAAAAAACTTGTTCAAAGCGGAATGGTACAAGCGTATGTTTAATTCAAACAGAGTTGCATTTTACACTGTTGCAGATTTTGGATATATAGATGAGATAGTCAAAGGAACACCTATTCAGCCCTTTGAATTCTTTTATATGGGTGGTAATGGTTTGGTAATTGCAACAATTCCTTTAAGAGGTTATGAAGATAGGAGCGTTGGACCGAGAAACGTCTTCGGTCAGGTTATTGGCGGTAGAGTCTATTCAAAAATAGGAGCAGAATTGCGCTTTGCGGTTACTCTCGAACCCATCCCCCTGTATCTTTTAACATTTGCAGAAGCAGGAAACGTTTTTGAAAGTTTTAGTAAAACCGATATTTTTGATATGCGAAGATCGGCAGGAGTGGGCGCAAGGCTTTTAATTAATCCTATCGGTTTAATAGGATTTGATTTTGGTTATGGTTTTGATCGTAAAATTGTTGATGGACGAGATCCTGCATGGCTTTTCCATTTTCAATTCGGAAGAGGTTTTTAGTTCTACAAAATTCAAAATAAAATAAGGAAAAAACTGTGAGAAAATATCTTGTAATTTTATTTGTGCTTCTCAGTGTAACTGTTTTTGCACAAAGCCCGCAGAAACTTGGGTATGTTGATTCTCAGATAATTCTTACTCAATTACCCGAAGCAATTAAAGCTCAGAGCGATCTCGATGCATTGACCAACCTATGGTCAAATCAACTTGATTCAATGACGCTTTCATATCAGCAATTACTTGCTGACTACCAGAAGCAGGCCACTGCAATGACTGATGAGCAGAAACTAACAAAGCAGCAGGAACTTATTGCAATGGAACAAAATATTCTGGGTTTCCGAAATCAGAAATTTGGTCAGCCTAATGGAGCAATTTATTCGAAACAGGAAGAGATTTTTGCACCTGTTAAAATGAAAATTTATGCTGCTATCGAAGCAGTTGCCAAAGGCGAAGGAATGCAATTTGTTTTCGATAAAAGCGGTGATATTATTCTGCTTTATGCCGATGCTGCATATGATATAACATTTAAAGTCCTGGATAATCTGAAAAGGGGCAAATAATTTCATTTATTTTAGTGTGCAGGTTCTTTCTATTTGCGGAAAGAACCTTTAATTAAAAAATTTATACTCCACGGAGTTAGTATGAAATTAACTATCATTTCCCTGGTTGTTCTCCTGCCAATATTCTCTTCTGTTAGCAGTGCACAATTAAAAGTCGGTTATGTCGATTCAGATACAATAATGGATAATTTACCAGATGTACAGGACGCAAGACAAAAACTGGATGCTTTGATACAAGAATGGCAGAATGAATTGAAAGAAATGGAATCAAATTTAAAGGCAAAGAAAGATGATTATGAAAAACGAAAACTTATTATGACCGGAGAGACAAGTACAGAAGCTTTGGCTGAAATAGCTAAACTCGAAAAGGAAATAACTGACTACCGTGATAAAAAGTTTGGAGCCAATGGAGAATTATTTCAGAAGCAGGATGAGTTAATGAAACCTGTTCAAAATAAAATTTTTAATACTATAAAAGATATCGCTTTAGAGGATGATCTTGATTTTGTTTTCGATAGAAGCGGTGATATTATGTTTCTTTATGCTAAAGAAAAGTACGACTTAACAGCAAGAGTTTTAGAAAGACTGAAACTTGAATAAACCATTAAACCTTCCGCTAAAAAAAATTGCTGAACTTGTTAAAGGTAAGGTGTATGGAGATGAAGACCTAGTAGTTACCTCTCTTGCGAGAATTGAAGAAGCACAAAAAGGCGATCTTACATTTTTATACCTTTCGAACTATGAAAAATTTTTTGAAAATACCGCAGCTTCGGCAATTCTGGTAAAAACCGGCTTTAACAAATCACGCAATGACCTTTCTTATATTGAAGTTGACCATCCCGAACAAGCCTTTTCGTTTATTATAATGAATTTCTTTTCTCAACAAATTATTCTTGAAGGGATTGATGAAACTGCATTTGTGCACCCATCTTCTACTTTAGGTGAAAACGTTACGTTAGGTAAGAATGTTGTTGTAGGTGCGAATTGTGTGCTTGGTAAGAATGTTAAAATATTTCACAATACTGTTCTTCTGGAAAATGTGAAAGTCGGTGGTGATTCAATTATTTATCAGAACGTTAGTATTCGTGAAGATTGTAAAATTGGAAAGGGAGTAATAATTCATGCTGGCGCTGTAATTGGAGCAGATGGTTTTGGCTATCAGAAAGATGGCAAAGGTGTTTATAATAAAATTCCCCAGATTGGAAATGTTGTTATTGAAGATGATGTGGAAATAGGGGCAAATACCACAATTGACAGAGCCGCACTTGGCAGCACTCGAATCATGAAAGGGGCTAAAATTGATAACCTTGTTCAGATAGCTCACAATGTTACTGTAGGAACCAATACCGTTATTTCGGCACAAAGTGGAGTTTCCGGAAGTGTAAAGATTGGTAACAACGTTATTGTTGCAGGTCAGGTTGGAATTGCCGGACATCTTGAGATTACAGATAATGTGGTTCTTATGGCTCAGTCTGGTGTTCCAAAAACTATTTCAAAACCAGGATTGTATTTTGGTTATCCAGCTAAAGAAGCCAGAACAGCTAAGATTCTTGAAGCTCATTTTAGAAATTTCCCTGAATATGTAGAACGAATTAAAAAGCTTGAAGAAGAAATTAAAAAATTGAAAGAAGAACTTCCTGGAAAGAAAACCTGAATTTCTAGGACACTCTCCGAAAACAGTTTATTGGATTTCAAGGCTCGTCTTACTAATTTTCCATTCAATTAATACTTTCAAATCGTATAAATCATAACGGATAAGAATATGTTAGAACAGCAAAGAACAATTGCTAAACCTGTTTCGATGACAGGAATCGGATTGCATACAGGAACAGAATGTACGCTTACTTTCAAACCTGCGCCGGAAAATCACGGAATAAAATTTGTCAGAACTGATCTTGGTGGTAATCCTGAAATTCCAGCTATCGCAGATAATGTTGTGGATGTATCGCGTGGGACCACAATTGGCATCGGCGATGCAAAAGTTCATACAGTAGAGCATGTATTGGCTGCAATAATGGGTTTACAAATTGATAATATAACAATTGAAGTTGATGGTATCGAGCCGCCAGTGGGTGATGGAAGTTCTCTCCCTTATGTTGAAGTCTTACAGAAAGCTGGTTTCGAACAGCAGGATGCCCCAAAAGATTATCTGATAATCGATCAAACAATAATGCACCACGAAGACGACAAACAAATTGATATAGTTGCTTTGCCGCTGGATGATTACCGTGTTACGGTAATGATTGATTTTCAAAATCCTGCACTTGGCAGTCAGCACACCGGCTTATTTGATTTTGAAAAAGAATTTGCCTCAGATTTTGCGCCGGCCAGAACGTTTTGCTTTTTGAGCGAAGTTGAGGCATTAGCAAATCAGGGGTTAATAAAAGGTGGAGATATTGATAATGCAATTGTTATTGTAGATCATAAATTAAGTGATTCAGAATTACAGGACCTCGGAAAAAAAGTGGGAGTTAAAGAGAAAATCAATCTTGGAAATAATGGTATTTTAAATAGCAAGCAATTAAGATTCAGGAATGAACCTGTCAGGCATAAACTCCTGGACCTGATAGGTGACCTTGCATTGATAGGTGCACCGCTAAAAGCACAGATATTAGCCGCCCGTCCCGGACACAGAGCAAATGTGGAATTTGCTAAACAAGTCAGGAAGCTTTATCAGCAGAAAAAGTTGGTTAAAAAATTTCAGTTTGTTAAAAAGGAAGGTGTAGTGTTCGACGCAAACGCAATCGAACGAATTCTTCCTCACAGGTATCCTTTCCTTCTGGTTGATAAAATAATTGATCTTGAGGTTGACAAAAAAGTAGTTGGTGTTAAGTCTGTAACTATGAACGAACCATTTTTCCAGGGACATTTTCCGGGTAATCCTATAATGCCGGGTGTACTTATTCTGGAAGCAATGGCGCAAACAGGCGGAATTTTTCTATTGGGGTCAATTCAAAATCCTGAAGATCACCTTGTTTACTTTATGCAAATCAATAATGCCAAATTCCGTAAACCTGTTGTCCCCGGCGACCAGTTGTTTATGGAAATAGAACTCGTTCAAAAGAAAAGTAAGATTATAGTCATTAAGGGCAAAGCGTATGTTAACGAAGTTCTGGTTGCTGAAGCAGAATTTATGGCTGGTATTGTTGATAAACCGAAAAGTAATAATCCAACTTTGGAAAAATGAAAAACATTCATCCTACCGCATTAGTAAATCCTGAAGCAAAGCTGGGTGAAAATATAATTGTTGGTCCTTTTGCTCTGATTGAAAGTGATGTTGAAATTGGGGATGATTGTATTATTGGTCCACACGCAGTTATTTATAATGGAGCAAGACTTGGTAACCGGGTAAAAATTTTTCAAGGCGTTTCAATTGCTAATCTTCCTCAGGACCTGAAATTTGGCGGAGAGAAAACTCTCTTAATAATTGGTGATGATACTGTTGTTCGGGAATTCGCAACCTTGCATAGAGGAACTCTTGAGACGGGAAAATCTCAGGTAGGTAAAAATTGTCTGCTGATGGCTTACAGTCATATCCCGCATGATTGCTCTGTAGGCGATAATTGTATCATTGCAAACTCTGTTCAGATAGGAGGTCATTCACACATAGAAGATTGGGTAATCATTGGGGGTTTGGCCGGTTTACACCAGTTCTCTCGTGTTGG
>JAPHUI010000179.1 GCA_026193755.1 Ignavibacteriaceae bacterium
TAAACTGAAGAAAGATCCGCTAAAAGTTTATTCCGAAGAAAATAATATCCAACATTTCTTAATGGTAATTTTTGATTCCAATATTTAAGTTTAATTGGTTGTCTTTTTACTTTAGGCAGGATACGATTTAATAACTTGAGAATTGATTGTTGAGTTTTGAAAATGATGATTTTAATTCTTTTAGCGATAAGTATAATATTTTTATTATCGGCTAAATGCCTGAACCTTTCCTCAGATTGTTCAACCTCGATTAACGGTTCCAGTTGCGATATCAAATTATCCAGTTGTTCTACCAGACCAGGAAACAAATTCTCAGAAGTTATTTTTTCATTTCTTTGATAATGATAATTTATTTGGATATTTATACTGTCACATATCTTCTTAGCGTTTTCAGTGTTTAAAATCATCAGGTTCTCATCATAATCAGGGAATGCTTCGCGCAATTCTGTGACGGTATTAAAAAAGTCAATAAATCTATCAATGTTGCTAACTATGATAGGCTCGAACTTTTGTTCTACTGCGGTTATAATTTTATTATTTAATTCTTCAGGCAGATAATTCATTGATATAATTTAATCTAATTAAGTGAAACTAACGATAAAAAAAGCCTGCCCGTTCTACGGGGCAGGCCTTCTTGAAAAAAAATATGTTTAGTAAGACATTGCTGAAAGAATGCTTAATCCGAAAACCGCCATAAAAATTGCAGTTAATATTGCAGCGATGACAAAGTAGACAACTATCAGTATTATAATGCTTATTACAAGGTAAACAACTTTCTTATCTTCAGGAGTCTTCATTAATGGAGTAAGACCCATATATAGAAGAAATAATCCATATAATCCTATTAAACCTGCCAGCCACCCGATAGCTGGAAAAATATTTAATATCCCGGCCAGCCAAATGGGTGTCATTGAATAAGCAACAAGCTGAACTGCTCTACCCATATTTTTTTGAGAATTAAAACTTGGTGCAAGTGCATCAATAACAAATCCTGCGATTAACACAGATAGAAATGCATTTATTAACTGTACAAGTCCCATAGCAATGCCGTAAGTGAAAGATGTAAATCCAAAAATACCGATTACTCCCCAACCGATTATAGTTGCAATAGTCGGTATTAAAGCGAGAGGAAGAACGTAACCTAAAAGAATCTGCTGTATGTTAGGTTCTTCAGCGGCAACAGCATCCCATTCGGTTTTAGGAGTTATAATAATGTTTTTTGCCCGTTCTACAAGGTTCATAAGCTGCTCCTTTTAATGTTGATAATAGTGAAACAGGTTAATTGTCATTCAGAAATTGCACCGGCTTCCTTCATTGCCTCAAGCTTGCCGATATCTATTTCATCCATTGCATTTTTAACTAATTCCATTGGAACGTTATTTCCTTGAACAGAAACCATGTACCTACCTGAAACTAAGACTTCAATACTTCCATCCTGATACTGGTTATCATATTTTTCATAAGCTTTATGTCCTTTATACTTGGTTGTCTTTTCGTATCCTGTCTCAGTTTCTTTATCAATTTCAGCCATTGTCCAGCCCCATGCTGCTAAACCAGCCAGGCCAGAAGCTCCAGTCATATCAGTAATATCAATGTTTATGTTTTGAGATCCGTCCTCATTATCATAGTCTGCTTCAGCATGAGAAATAGTAAATCCCATTGTGCTATTTTTTTCACCCTGTGCGTTTTTTCTCTTTAAATCGCCAATAGATTCTGGTAATAATGCTTTTAACTCCCTGAAATCAACTACTTCATGTTTCTTCCCCTCTTCCATATTTTTCTGTACTTCTTTCATATTATCTACAAAATCATCAATACTTTTTATACCAGACTTTTCTTCAGATTCATTTTTTTGTTTTTCGTCTGGTTGGTTGTTGCCACTTTTGCCACATCCCCATAGAATCAGCATAGTAGATAAAAAAAAGATAGAAATAACTTTAATCGGCATTTTGCCTCCTTAATTTTATAAAATTATTACCTGGTTTTAATATGGACTGTCCTCACTATCGAACGAAAGATGATACTAACTACTAAAATTAGAATTTCTTTCAATATATAACGGTTAAAACTTAGTGAAAATGTGTGTTCAAAACAAGAGTTATAGGTTCTGAAATATTATTTGTTGCAGTTAAAATTCTCAAAAAGAAAATTTTATTCTCGCAAAAAATGACGTCCCGTATTCCCCATATTCTGTTAGTGGATTACCTTCAAAAAACATACATATTAAAAAAATATCAAGGTTTGTGATAACTGAGTAGCTTATTGAGGGAACAATTACAAAAGATTTATCATTTGGATTGAATATCCCAAAAAGCGATCCCCTGAGCAGCGGGGTAATATCGTAAGCGAATTCCTGATAAATTTCCCATCTGGCCGCACTTAATAATCCTAATTTATTTGCTTCCGGCTGGAAAAGGAAAGTATTTGAAGTTTTACCAATGTTGTTATATAAAATCTCAGTGTGAATGTAAAAAGTATTTTGAAAAGTATAATCACCAGACAACGCAGCGGAAACAATCGGCTTATTCCAAGATGAAAGAGATTTTTCACCAATTTGCTGATAAACTGAATTTGTATCAAGTTGATTTGGTGCCTGACTAACCAAAACTTCTCCACGGAAACCGGCATCAAGAATATCCCCTGCCCAGCTTAAACCAGCAAGCCAGCGTTTGAATCTCATACCAGCAATCATGTTAAAATCATAGTTCCATTTATTTAGACTCCACAATCCTGATAAAATTTGATTGTTAGGATCTTTCGCAGGTTTATATGCAACATCCAATTTAGTGACAGGACCGGTGTAATACTGAACACGGATTGCATCAGTAGCGGGGCGTTCCTCGTAATCAAAATCAAGGACATTTAACGGATTAAATAGATCAGTTGGATTCCAAACCCAACATGTTCCCCAGGCAACACGCTGCCTGCCTAATGTTACCTGAAGATTATCTTTATAATAATCCAACCATAATCTATCTACTTCTAAGTAGCCTAATGATTTA
>JAPHUI010000075.1 GCA_026193755.1 Ignavibacteriaceae bacterium
AATCAGAAAAATATTAATCTAAACTGGATAACTTCTACTGAAACTAATAACCAGGGTTTTGAAGTACAAAGAAAATCATGTAACAGAGAATATGAAAAAATCGGTTTCGTTGCTGGATGCGGAACTACAACCGAATCTCATTCGTACACATTTACTGATATGAATATTCCATCAGGAAGTTATACTTATCGATTAAAGCAAACTGATTTCGATGGCAGCTATAAATATTCAAATGAAGTAAGTGCTGAAGTGGGTATCCCAGTAGAATTTGAATTAAGTCAAAACTATCCAAACCCATTTAATCCAAATACGAAAATAAGCTTCTCAATTCCTTTATCGGATTTTGTTACGTTAAAAGTTTACGATGTTATTGGGAAAGAAGTTACCATACTTGTTGATGAAGTAAAATCTGCAGGTTATTCTGCTGTTGAGTTCGATGCTTCTTCACTTCCAAGTGGGATTTACTTTTACAAAATTCAGGCTGGTTCTTTCACTGATATAAAAAAGATGGTTCTGCTTAAATAATATTAGGTGAAAATTTAGCCTCTTTTTTAGTGGGCTATCTTTCTAAAAAGGTGGTTGATTTCGTGCAATTTTGAGGATTAATTAATTGATCATAGGTAATAATTCTCAACTTCATTAAAATTTTTTAATAAAATTTTAATCTGATCTTAATGATCCATTCCTAACTTTTAACCCGTAAATGATTAAAAAATAAATTTAATACTAGAATGGTGGTTCTAGGTTGTTTATAAGGAGAGAACAATGGATCATAATTTATTACTCATTGAAGAAATTCATGATGTAATCAACAAAAAAATAGCTGATTGTAATTGTAATCCTTGCAATTGCCCGGAAGAAACAAAGGATGAATACTTTCGGGAATTGAAAGATATTCTTACTAAGTACAATAGAGAATATTTACATCTTAACGATATATGTAATAATCTTTTTGACCAGCGTACCATACAATTTCATTTTTATTAATTATTGAATCTTCTCTAAGGTTAATTGTTAGAAGAGAAAAACCCCAATGCCTGCGCTATGTGCCCTGTAGTGCAGGCATTATTATTATTACTTTGATTGCATCAATAATAGTTGACCTTCTGGTTGAGATTTATAGCATTTAGAAATCAGGACTCTATTCGACTTGACTTTGAATTGAATTTATTACTGATTTAGTTAGTTAATTTTTACTAATCTGAGAGGGACATATACATTTTTTAAATCTTTCATTATCGGGTTTAAAAACTTATTTCTCTTTCACGTTTTCATTAAACAATAAAACAGGTGATACAATGAAAAAGTTTTACATTCTTCTAACAATTTTCTCACTGCTATTTGTACCTAGCTTATATGCCCAATGGTCAAACGATCCAAATACAAATCTCATAATAAGTGATATGAACGGAGAGCAGGTTCTTCCAAAGATTTCCTTAACATCCGATGGAGGATGTTACATCGCCTGGTTCGACACACGCACAGGAAACTACAACGTTTATCTGCAAAGGCTGGATCCGGCGGGTAATAAAATGTTCGCTACTGATGGATTGCTTATCAGCGATAACCCTTCGAATACCTGGATAGTTGACTGGGATATGATGGCAGACAATTCAGACAATGCAGTAATCGCATTTTCAGATATTCGGGCAGGCGGCGATTTTAAAGTGTATGCATACCTTATTAGTCCAACCGGAGATTTTCTCTGGGGAGCAGATGGTGTTTCATTATCTACAGCAGCAGATATGCAGCCCAATCCCAGCATAACACAAACTACTGACGGATATTATATAATTGCCTGGCCAAACCTTTCAACACCTTCAGAGATAGCAGTGCAAAAACTCGATGCTGCAGGAAATAAACTTTACGGTAATGATCCGATGTATATCTCTTCCGGTACAAATGAACAATATACTTACCCAATCCCGATACCGGGAGTTAATGGAAGTTATATAATCGGCTTTGAGGGTACAACGGGATCGTTCCCCGGTTTAACTGTTCATTTGTACGCACAAAAATATTCCTCTGCAGGGACACCTCAATGGGGAAGCTCTCCGGTTACTGTTTGTGACGCAGGAGGTTTTCCATTCTATGAACTTACGAATATAATTCCCGATGGAAATTTTGGAGTTGTGTTCGTTTGGTACGACGATAGAGATTTCAATAATAACTATAGCACATTTGTCCAGCGAGTGGATTCTTCCGGTTCTGTTCTTTTTACTGCTAACGGTGTTGAAGCGTCATCATTGGCAAGCAACCAGCATCTTAATTGTGACGTTGTAATAGATCCTTCAACATATGAGATTTATGCTTTCTGGATTGAACAGGATAACCTGCAGTCAATGGCTGGTATTTCAGGACAAAAATTTTCTATAACCGGGACAAAACTCTGGGGGAATAACGGAATGACTTTCAAAGCAATGGATTCAAATACAGATCTGCATATGTCTGCTTTATTTGAGGGAGGAAACGAATATGTCTACTACCTGGAATATATTGGGGCGACTCAAAATAATCTTGCAAAAGCTTTTTCAGTGGACGGAAACGGAAACTTCAACTGGACTGGTAATATAGTTACATTCTCCAGCGTTGTAAGTTCAAAGTCAAGGTTGGTAAGTGATGTTTATAGTAACGGTGCGAGTGTACTGGCTTGGAGTGATGGCAGACAGGATAATGGAGGAATCTATGCGCAGGATATTCAAGTTGATGGTTCATTCGGTGGTATCGTACCTGTAGAATTACTCTCATTTACTGCTGGTCTAAATAGTGGAATTGTAACCTTGAACTGGGTGACGGCAACTGAAACAAACAATAAAGGATTTGAGGTTGAAAGATTACAAAATTACAAGATTACTGGATTGCAATACTGGGAAATAATTGGATTTATTCCCGGTTACGGAACAACCACAGAAACTCATTCATATTCTTTTGAAGATAATAATCTTAAACAAGGGAATTATCAATACAGATTGAAGCAAATTGATTTTGACGGAAGCTTTAAGTATTCAGATATTGTTAAGGTTGAAATTTCAGCACCAGTTGAATTTTCACTCGAACAAAATTTCCCAAATCCATTCAATCCGAGTACTAGTATCCAGTATGCAATAAGCGGTAAACAATTTGTTTCATTAAAAATCTATGACTTATTAGGTAACGAAATAACAACATTAGTTAATGAGGAGAAACCAATTGGTAAATACGAAGTTGAATTTAATGCTACAGGGTTACCAAGCGGAATTTATTTTTATAAATTGCAGGCTGGAGATTTTATTCAAACGAAGAAGATGATTCTCATGAAATAGGGCTTTCGTTTATTATTTTTTGAAAAAATATTAATAAGCCCCGATTTCCAGCGGGGCTTTTTTATGCGGTGGTTGCTTTGTTATTTTTAACTCTAATAATTAAATATAAAATTATAAAGAGTCTAAATGCATTTCCTTCTGTTAACCATTCTTTGCTCAACTAGCATTGCCTTAATTCTTAAGTACAGTGATACTAAAAATGGAGAACCAATAGTATTGCTTGCCGGAAATTATTTGGTAGCTTCAATTATAAGCTTAACTATTTTATTTTTTTGGGAAGATAAAGTTTTCTCTCTGCAAACTTTTGGATTTGGTCTGGGGTTGGGACTACTATTTGTAATTTCTTTTTTTGCGTTTGCAAAAGCGATCGGCTTTGCCGGAACGGGATTGGCTACAACAAGCTCCAGGTTATCAGTAATTATTCCAATTTTATTTTCAATTATAATTTTTAATGAAATTCCAAATGAATTTCATTTTATTGGATTTTTTTTGGCATTAATCACGTTCGTAT
>JAPHUI010000077.1 GCA_026193755.1 Ignavibacteriaceae bacterium
GTAAAGTTAAAGAAATCAAAATCGAAAAAATCAACGACTTTACCATAAAACAATGGTGCATAATGGTATATCAAACCGTAAAACATTCTATCAAAAACATTTCCCAGTGCGCCGGCAAGTATTAGTGCAATCGCAATTCTAAGGCTGAGTGATTTATTACGTGAAGCAAAGAGATAAATTAGCAGACCGACACTGGCAACAAGTGAAAATATCGAAATTAAAAGTTTAAAATCTGATCCCGGATCAAATCCAAATGCCATACCCGGATTTTCAGTAAATGTTATTCTGAAAAAATTGCCAATTACAGAGATAGATTCACCAAGATGCATTCCTCCCAGTTTCAAATTCAAGAATGGGAGTGATATACCTTTAACGTAGAATTTCGAAACTTGATCAGCAATTAAAACGACTAAAGATAAATATAAAACTTTCACGAAGGATCCTGTCTTTCTTCAACAAGTTTCTGAACTATAATAGTATCTTCTCTCTTTTTTTTAAATTTTATTGTTAAATAGATTAAAGTGATTATGCCCACTGTTATACTTAAGTCGGCAAAATTAAAAACATAATTTCCCGTTAAATTACCAAACATAAAAAATTTAAAGAATTTCACATCTAGAAAATCAACTACTTTACCCTGAAATAGTGGTGCGTAGTTGTAAAAATATCCATAGAAGACTCTATCAAATAAATTACCTGCTGCGCCCGCTAAAATTAATCCAACTGAAATCCTCACTCTCCTATCGGCATCTTTTGAAAAGATTAGAAATCCAAAGAAACCTAAACATAATAGAATTGTGATAATTAAAATTAAATCTTTTATGAAAACTCCGGGAATTATGCCGAAAGCAATACCTGGATTCTCCACTAAAGTAATATGTAAAAAATTGTTTATTACGGGTTTGCTTTCACCCAAATAAAATCCACTGTGTTTTAAATTAAACCAGGGTAAGCTAAATCCCCTAACCAACAATTTACTTAATTGATCTGTTAGAAATAACAGGAAAGTTAGAAAAATAATTTTCAAAATTACATCGTGCCCTTTCTTAGTATAAATTCGGAAACGATTATTTCCTTTCCTGTCTCTGTTTTATAGGAAGGCAATGTTGACTATGAGGAACAGCTTCTAGTCTTTCCTTTGGGATTAACGGACAGGTTTCACAAAGGTGTTGCGGTTCATCAATGCACTCTACACAAATTCCGTATGTACCGGCTTCAATCCTTTTAAGTGCATCTTCAAGATACCCAAGAAACTTATTCTCCCTTTGCGCATAAAGAAAAGTTTTTTCTCTTTCCATTGCATCTGTTCCCTGCTCTGCCATATGGAGAGAATAAGGAGAATTTTCATTTATATACTCTCCTGTTGTCGGATCAAGCATTTGTTCTTTAAGATTTTGAAGTTGTTCAATTATCTCGTCTCTCTTATCAAGAATTATTTGCTTAAAGTGCTCCAAGTCTTTCTTATTATATCCTTTTATTTTCTGGATTGCTTTATTTCGCAATTCTACAATATCCTCAAATTTTATTTCAGGAGCTTTGGCTTTTGTTTTCTTTGCAGAAATAATTCTTACTGCTTTTCTTACCGGTTTTTCTGTTTTTTTTGCAGATGTACTTTTACTTACGGTCTTTATCGGTGTTGCTCTTTTTTTAACCGGAGTTTTGTGAACAACTTTCTTTAATGTTTTTTTAGTAGCTGCTTTCTTTACTGGTCTTCCTGTTTTCAATGCTTTTGCCTTTTTTATTGGTTTCTTTTTAGTCACTTTTTTAGTTGACTTTTTTGATGTTTTTTTTGCCATTTTAGTTATCTCCTATCATTAAATACTTGCTTTTTCTATTTTGATTTTGATGTCGTTAACCCCGATCTTCCAATCCTGTAAAAATCCGCTAATTAGTTCATCTTTGTTTTCAATTTTCTCAGCGAGGGTCTCAACAGAGATATATTTAGTAAACGAATTAACAGCACCCACAAAATCCGGGTTACCCGAAAATTCAACATTAATTTTATCGGTAACCTGATAACCTGCATCCTTCCTCATATTCTGTATCCTGTTAACGAATTCTCTTGCCAGTCCTTCAGAAATAAGCTCTTTATTCAGTTGTGTATCGACAGCAACCGTTAAACCATTTTCACTTTCAACAATCCAGCCACCAATCTGCTCACTAAGTATTTCAACATCTTCAGAAACGATATTAAAATTTTCACCATTTATTTCTACAGTTACAGGATCACCATTTTCGAGAGAGTTTATTTCAGAGCCGGTGAATTTCATTATCCTTTCAGTAACAGATTTCACTTTATTTCCAAATTTGGGGCCAATGGTCTTGAAGTTTGGTTTTGCTGATTTACGGACTATTATTGAATCATCTTCCACTATTTCAAGTTCTTTTATGTTTACTTCTTCCAGAATTACCTCTTTCATTTTTGCCAGAGAGTCTTTCTTATTTTTCTCAACAACCACCATAAGTTTTTTCAGAGGTTGTCTAACCTTCAGGTTCGATTTTGCCCGGATTGCTCTTGTAAGATAAACTACATGTTGTGCGATCTCCATCTTTGCTTCAAGTTCTTTATCTGTTTCACCAATTTCCGGCAAATTTGTAAGATGGATTGATTCAACAGCTTCACTCTCAGTTACGGAATTTAAATCCTGGAATAATTCTTCAGCAAGAAATGGTGTGAATGGAGCAATAAGCTTGCATATTGTTATGAGACATTCATAAAGAGTCTGATAAGCAGCTAGTTTATTCTCATTCATTTCAGATTTCCAGAATCGTCTCCGGCATCTTCTTACATACCAGTTTGAGAGATGATCAATTGTAAATTCTGAAATGGCTCTTGCTGCTTTGGTTACTTCATATGCATCCATAAGCTTAACATGATTAGCCACTAAGGAATTAAGTCTGGACAGTATCCACCTGTCTATCTCTTCTCTTTTCGATAGAGGAACCTGAGCTTGCTTGTTTTCAAATCCATCAATGTTAGCATAAAGAGCAAAGAAAGCATAAGTATTTAACAACGTTCCGAAAAATTTTCGCTGTACTTCCACCAATCCATCTTCATCAAAAAGAGTGGGTCTCCATGGCGGACTGTTTGTAATCAGATACCATCTTGTTGCGTCAGCACCATATTTTTCAAAAAGAACAATAGGGTCAACTGTGTTGCCTATTGACTTGGACATTTTCTTTCCATTCTTATCGAGGATTAGTTCATTAACAATCAAATTTTTATAAGCAACATTATCAAATAGCATTGTAGCAATTGCATGCAAAGTATAAAACCATCCGCGGGTTTGATCGACACCTTCACAGATAAAATCAGCGGGGAAAGCTTTTTTCTCAAAAAATTCCTTATTTTCAAAAGGATAGTGATATTGTGCGAAAGGCATTGCACCGGAGTCGAACCAAACATCTATTAGTTCGGGAGTTCTTGTATATACTTTCCCATCTTTTTCAAATTGAACTTTATCTACAAAGGGTTTATGCAGATCAATATTTTCAACTTCACTAACCGGAATTCTTTTGTCCCCTTCTACGATGAATCCCTTTTTCAATTCTTCAA
>JAPHUI010000012.1 GCA_026193755.1 Ignavibacteriaceae bacterium
ATCTATTAATTATTCCGGACTAATCTTCTGATCGATCTCATCTCCATTAGGTAGATTATTATCAATAGGTTTATAAGCTACATTTCTTTCTGAGGAAGCCAGAAAAATATTTCCATCCTCCATATGCTTATACATTAGATCATTTTCTATAAGATAGTAGAATCTTTTCTTAAATTCTTTAATTGACAGATGAGCTGTTGCAGCAAGCTTTGCTAATTCGTTCGGATCATCAAAATCTGCTTTATTAAGTCTTAACATATATCTTCTTGCGATATAAAAAGATTCTGAACTTGGATCAACCATTCTGACTTTTGTTCTTTTAGTAATGGGATCAATTATGTCTTTAAAGTATAATGGAATGAATCTTCCATTTTGTATTGATATCATAGCACCACTGCCACCATTCAAAATAAATTGTGAAGCAGAAAACCCAAGATCTCTTGTGTATTCCATATCAAATGGTATCGGGTCAGCACATCTTAATTCGTAGCCAATGTTTTTAGCAACAATGGTGGTTTTATAACCAAACTCTTTAAGCTTTTGCTGCACTTTAGTTTTTAAGATTTCTCCAAAGTTTACTTCAGCAATCCTTATATTGTCGTGCGCATCCCTTTCAATATCTACTAATTCTTCCAGGTCATCAATCTGTAATCTTTCAACAATTCCTTCAGCTAAAATGGCAACTCCATCCGATCTTCCATAACTTAACCTTTTAATTATAGCACCAACTAAAACGTCAACAACATGCTCAAAGTCAATAACCTCACCAGGAAATTCTTCCGGAATTAATGTTAGTGTTGCTCCTGTAGCTTTTCCAATGCCGAGGGCAAGATGTCCGGCCTTTCTGCCCATAGTGACAATAAAATACCAGCGTGATGTTGTTTGAGCATCAACCATAAGACTTTTAACTATTTCAACACCTATATGCCTTGCCGTTTGAAAACCGAAAGTCGGGATACCGTGAGGAAGGTCAAGATCGTTATCTATCGTTTTGGGAACGTGAACAACTTTTATTCTTCCAGCCGCCATCTCATTTACTTTGAGCGCACTGAATGCTGTATCATCACCTCCAATTGTAATCAATTTATCAACATCGAGGCGTAGAAGCGAAGTTACTGCATTCTCAAGATGTTTATCATCTTTGGTAGGATTTGCTCTGGAAATTCCAATATACGAACCACCTCTGAAATGGATACGGCTAACATTATGAATAGTTAAATCTCTTGTGTGGGAGGTATCCCCCTCCATAATCCATTGGAACCCATCCCTGATTCCAATAACTTCAACGCCTTCAACTTCAGCCCTGATCGTAGCAGCACCAACAACACTGTTTATTCCGGGTGCAGGTCCACCGCCAACAAGTATAGCTAATTTTTTCGGAGCAATAGACATAATAATTTTCCAATCATTGAAATAATACTGTAGAAAAATGCAAGTTAAAAAGTTGAGATAAAAGAGATCAGTGAAGTATCTTTAATCTAGCAAACTTGAGCATCAACTGTCTGACGTTATTACCTTCAAATGAAACAGTAGCTTTAACCTGATCGCCGGCACCTGTCACATCTATCACTTTTCCCAACCCAAATTTTTCGTGCATTACACGGCTGCCGATCCTTACCACCTTATTTTCCTGGTCAAAATCATCATAATCAACTGAGTTAAAGTACTCGTAAAAAAGTTCTTTCTTAGTTTTTCTGTTAGCTTTTCTACCGATACCTCCATTAATTTCCTGAAGCGTAGAAGGCTCAATTTCATCAATAAAACGTGAACGGCTCTGGTATGCTACTTCTCCAAAACGATAACGACTCCTTGCGTGCGAAAGATAAACTTTTTGTTCGGCTCTGGTTACTCCCACATAAAATAGTCTACGTTCTTCTTCAACTGTTGAATCTTCACTGAACCTGTTTGCAAGAGGAAATATTTCTTCTTCCAAACCAGAGATAAATACAATCGGGAATTCTAATCCTTTTGCACTGTGAACAGTAAGCAACGTTACTGCATTTTTTGTATCGTCTTTCATATCAATAGCCGAAATAAGAGAAACTTCTTCCAGGAATTGATCCAGCTTTGCATCTTTGTTTGCGTTAGAGTATTCTGTAATAGCGGCCATCAACTCGTTGATGTTATCCATCCTGGAACGAGACTCTGGAGTGTTTTCACTTTTGAACATTCTAATTAGCCCTAATTCATCAATCAAAGCACGTGAAAGTTCGCCAACAGATAAATTATCTTTAAGGTTTATATACTTCTCAAGGAGGACTCTGAATCCTTTTACATTTTTTTGTATTCTTTCCTTAATATCAATTACTTCAAAAACACGATTCATTGTCTGGAAAAGAGTAAGTTCATGTTTCCTGGCGAATGCAATCATACGGGTAACAGTGGTATTACCTATTCCTCTCTGTGGAAAGTTCATTATTCGGAGCAGACTTTCTTCATCGTTCTGGTTTGCTATTACCCTCAGGTAAGCGACAACATCCTTTACTTCTTTTCTCCTATAAAACTCGACACCACCGATAATGACATAAGGAATTTTTTCTTTATTAAAGATATCCTCCAAGGCACGGCTTTGAGCATTAGTTCTGTAAAGAATGGCAAAATCTTTATAAGAAAGCTTTTTCTTAATTATTTCTTTTTTGATGTATTTAGCAAGTTGAAAAGCTTCATCCTTTTCATCTGCACACCTTAAAAGTGTAAGCTGCTCACCGTCATTATTTTGTGTCCATAATGTTTTGTTTACCTGGCTCTTGTTGTTTTTTATAACTGAATCAGCAGCAGCAAGAATAGTTTTTGTTGAACGATAGTTTTGCTCAAGTTTGAAAAGCTTGTGATTTTTAAAATCTTTTCTGAAATCGTGCATGTTTCCTATGTTAGCACCTCTCCAGCTATAAATGCTTTGAGCATCATCGCCAACAACTGTTATTTTGCAAGATCTGGATACTAATGTTTTAAGAAGTTCATATTGCGCTTTATTAGTATCCTGAAATTCGTCAACGAGAATGTATTTAAAACGTTTTTTATACTTCTGAATAATTTTTTTGTTTGAATTAAAAAGCTGAATAGGCTTTAAAAGAAGATCTTCAAAATCCATAGCGTTGTTTGCAACCAGCCTATCCTGATATTCTTCGAAAACGTCTGCAATCTTTCCCTCTTTCAGTGACTTAGCAATCTTTTTCTTGTATTCAGCAGGCGTGATCATATGGTTTTTCAGGAAACTAATTCTGTGCCTGACTGAATTTACAGTCAATCCCTCAATCTCAATATTAAAACTCATCATAATGTTACTAACTAAAGAATATGAATCTTCAGTATCGTAAATCGAGAAATTACTTTTATAGTTTAAGTGCTTTGCTTCTGTTCGGAGAATTCTTGCAAATACAGAATGAAAAGTTCCCATCCAGATGGATTCTGCTTTTTTACCAACTAAGTCAGCAATTCTTCCCTTCATTTCATTTGCAGCTTTGTTGGTAAATGTAAGTGCAAGAATTGATTCCGGTTTGTAGCCATGTTTAAGCAGATATGCAACTTTGTATGTCAGGACTTTTGTCTTTCCCGAACCTGCACCGGCAACTATCATTTGAGCACTTCCTGTAAATTCAACAGCTTTTTGCTGTGCCGAATTTAATTTCTTTAAATCAATCATTTTTCCTGATAATTTTTGAAAAAATTGGAAGCAAATATATGTAAACGAATCCCCAATCGAAAGTCAGGATATTGGTAATATTTTGGTTTTTTATAATTGTAAAGATTGAAGAAATGATTCTTAGTACAAATAAGAATAAACGTTACTTGTTTACAGTCGTTTTTGTAGATAAAATAATTAGGTAACATCCAACTTATACTCAGCCATCAAGCGGATTATCTCCGCTGCCGGGTTATCAGGGTTGAATAAACTAAAATAAAAAACCCCCCAACTCGAAGAGTTGAAGGGGTTATAAGGAGAGAACATATGATGCAATGGTCAATTGCCAACTACCGTGCCATTTGTGACATCTTTAATTAGTTAACAAAAACAAAGGATTTTGTTTACGCCCACTTAAAAAAGTGAATGAAAATGAGAATATATATAAAAAATTAAAACACCTTATTCTAAGTCTTCAATCTCAATCAACTTGATATTTAACTTATAATTTACTTTTTTTGAAATGCGAAGGTTTTATGAAATCATTAAACTTAGTAATTACATTAACATTAATTTACTTTTTGTTATTATCCGGGTGCAGACAAATTTTTGGTGATGGAGAACAACCCGAATCAATTGTGCAAGCACCTTCCGAATCTTCTCAAATTTTTATAACTGCACCGGAACAGGGTTCAATCTGGAAACCCGGGGATGTTATAAAAATAAAATGGCTGGCGGTTTCAATTAATCACATAGATATACAACTTTATAAAAAGAGTGCATTCCAATTTACAATCATCCAAAATATTGATAATACTGGTACTTTTGATTGGTTAATTCCAATTGATATAAATTTATCAAACCAATATTTGGTTAAAATCCTTAATCATAATAATCCGGATGTTTATCAATTTAGTGGTAGATTTGGTATACAATAAAAACAAATTAGAAATTGTATGTTAGATGCAGACCTGAAAGAGTTCGAAGATTACCTGTCTGAATTTAATTCTATACCTCCATTCGATTCTGAAACGTGTGCAATTTGCGGAATAAGCTTATCTGATAATCTTTCTATAAACAAAGTTCCACTCGTTGAATTACAATTTGAAAACGAAACTACAGCTGCTCGTGCAATAAATATGCTTGAAGAAAAAGGAATAAAATCAAAGCAGTCATCTTCCGGAAAAGAAAAAATTCTAATTCCGGAAGAAAAACTGAAAGATGCAAAATCAATTCTTAAATCTTAATCATTTCAGCAGTATCATCTTCTTTGTAGAAATAAATTCACCTGCATTCAATGTGTAGAAATATATTCCGCTTGATAATGATGAAGCATTAAAATCAATAGAATAATTTCCTGGCTGCATCTCTTCATTAAGCAGAGTTTTCACTTCCCTACCTAATAGATCATAAATTTTGAGACTTACAAATCCGGCTTTGGGAATTACAAATTCTATTTTAGTAGAAGGATTAAAAGGATTCGGATAGTTCTGAGATAAAGAGTAATCGGTTGGCATCTCTTTAGTTATTTCTGTATTAGTACCAAAATCACTCCCACCTGATAAGCAGGCAACTTTACTGTCCCGGGTTCCTGCTAAGGCTTCATAACTATAATTGCCATCAACAGAAGGCATTACATTCACGGAATATACCCGATCGGTGAATTGGTTCGTAAAGATAAGTGAATCACCTTTTCCGCTGATACAATATAAAGATTGATCCTGACAACCTACTACAACATCTTCAAAGCCATCATCATCAATATCCGGCATTGCAGCAACTCCAAACTGGTATGCCATTGGCCATGACCATAATTGTGTCCCCGTTGCTCCACTTATACAGTTAAATCCATTTCCCGCAAAGGAAGCAATCAAAACATCGGGTATCTGGTCGTTGTTAATATCATCAATTAAAGCAATCTGAATCATGCCTGCAGATAAGCCCATCGGCTCCGTCCAAATGATGTTTCCATTAGTTCCGTCGAGTCTATGTATCCTGTTAAAATATTCTGCAGCAATAATATCAGTTCCTCCACCGGGTAACGGGAGTGCAAGTAGTTCTTTTGGTTCATCTTCTATCATATCAGTCGTCCAGATAGTCTGACCATTAGATCCATTTAGTTCCCTTACAGATAAATCGCTACTTCCATTATTTCCATATGCGATAACTGCTTCCGGGATATTGTCTCCTGTAAAATCATCAACTGAAATTATAGCTTTGCCAAAAGCAGGATTTGGACCAGGATAAAAAAGCTGCCAGATTATATTGCCGTTTGTACCATCAAATAGGAATGCTCTTTTATAACCTGTGCCCTGGTTGTTACCATCAGCAATAGCAAGAACGTCTTCAACGTTATCTCCGTTAAAATCTCTTTGTACATCGACAGATTCAAAATCACCTAATCCGGGATCAGTATTGCTTCCGTACTCCCAAATTATTTCTCCATTCGTTCCATCTAAAGCATATACATGTTCGTTACCTCCGCCTGTTGCTATGACTACATCATTGAATCCATCACCATTAAGATCATTCGCTATTTGTACAGCATCCTGAACTCCGTATTCACCATTTGCACCGATTGATCCAGTATTGTTATTATCAACACCAGTATTAAACATCCATATCGGGAACGAATTGCCTGAAGCTGCACCGTTAATACACATTGTCCAGGCATTATCTGTACATACAATTACTTCAGAAATTCCATCACCGGTTATATCGTTAATTGGTTTTAATCCCTCAACCCATCGCCAGGTGTTACCTCCATAAGGATTTTCAGGTACCTGATACTGCCAGAACATATATCCATAGTTGTAAGAATTAAATACTCCTTCGCCCTGCATAGAAATTTTAACAACAGGATTTGTCAGATCATTGTTGGTAATTTTTAGCGTGTCCTGGTATGTTCCTGCTTGTGCAGGATAAAAGTATGCTGTAAGCTCAAGAGTATCAGTTGAAAAAATTTGAAATGGAATAGTTGGCGAATTAAATGAGAATTCAGGAAGGGCAAACTGCATATCAGTTATATTTAGAGCCTGATCTCCCATATTAAACATTTTGAAGCTCCAAAAAGTTATTCCCTCTTGCCCAACCCATACATTTCCAAAATTATGTGAAGTTGCTGATAAACCAATCCTTGATCCACTTAGCACTCCCTGTCCTGAAAGATTGACATTTACTAACTGGTTAACCGGATCGTTACTATAAATTTTAACCACACCCTGATAATATGCATAGTCAGTCGGTGTAAAATTAACTGTAACGTTTTGTGTATTTCCCGGAGGGATATTTATAGGAAATGAAAGAGAATTATAGGAAAAACTATTTCCAGAAACTGTTATAGAATCAATAGTCAGTGTTGCATTACCATCACTATATACGGTCAGGTTATAATCTGAAGTATTCCCAACCGTTGTATTCGGGAAAGAAACTGAGCTAACCGGAACAGAGATATGTGGTGTGCCGCTTCCACCGAGATCATATTTAAATAATTGCCTTTCATTCAATCCACCACCTACAGGCTCTGCAAGTAACCAAAAATATGTCCCATCCCAGGCTAATCCTCTTGGACTCTGTCCGTTTGGGTCAGGGACAGGAAAAGAAAACAAAGTATCTTCGGTTGCCAAATCGACTGCATAAATTTTCTCTTCATCACCCTCATTATCATCCATATCATAAAACAGAGTATCACCTTTTACTGTTATGCCTTGCGGTTGGGTACCAAATGTTGAAATAGTATCAATAATTGTTTTGGTATTTACATCAACCTTATATAATGCCGCACTAGAATTAGGATAATAAATTGATATCCATAATCCTGTGCCATCCCAACCTGCTCCACCCATATACCAAGAACCTCCAAAAAGCTGTGATGAAGTAATTGAATCGAGCACAGTTCCGCTCTGATCAACTTTAAATATATCACATCGGGCAGTTTTCCTATCAATATACCAGAAGTACGTGCCATCAAATGCCAAACCTTGTGATTCTTGCATTCCCGGATAGGTAATATTAATTGTAGCAACCTGCGTTCCAGTATCATCGACAGCATTCAATATTCCCTGTCCGGCTGATGATGAGCTTGAAGAAAGCCAGTACTTACCATTATCATAAACCATCCCATATGCATAATTATAAAATGTACCACTTGGTAAATCTATTGTTTCAAGCAAGGTCTGTGAAAAATTAAGGGAAGTAATGAGAAGGAAGTTTATAAGTAAAAACTTCTTCATAGTACACCTCGTAAATATTTTAAAAAAGTAGTGTAAAGTGAGTTCTAATTTTTTCGCGGATTATTTTTTCTCCACTCTTTAATGTAATCAGCTATGTTCTTTGTGGATGCACCGGGAGTAAACAACTCGCCTACACCGATTTCTCTAAGCTTATTAATATCTTCTTCAGGAATAATACCACCGCCAGTTAGCAAAACATCATCTAATCCTTTTTCAACCATCAGTTTCTTTATTTTGGGTAAGATTGTCATATGTGCACCTGAA
>JAPHUI010000309.1 GCA_026193755.1 Ignavibacteriaceae bacterium
AAATTCCTGTTTTTATCAACTTGTTTCTTAACAATCTGCGGTTGGTACAGAATTCCGCCATTGACCAGAGTACAAAAAGCGTTTGTAAGTTGTAACGGAGTGACAGATATACCGTAACCAAAAGACATATAGGTTTTTGTTAACTTGGACCACTTTCCAATATCCCGTAGTTTTCCCGTAACTTCACCCGGTAATGGAATTGAAGTATATGTACCAAATCCGAAACTTCTTACGTATTCATAATATTTTTCATCACTGAGCCGTTGAATTAGTTTTGATATTCCAATGTTGCTCGATTCTTCAATAATTCCTTTAACAGTAAGGTAGTCAAATTTGTGTGTGTCCCTTATGTAGTTATTTCTAAACTTGTACACTCCGTTTTCAACATAAATACTCTCACTCTCAAAACAAGCTTTTTCTTCCAGGAGTATTGCTAATGTAATTGCTTTGAATGTTGAACCTGGCTCGTATGAATCCGTAATTGCGCGATTTTTTCTCTCAAAATCACCATACTCCCAATAATTGTTAGGATCGTAATCACCGACATTGGCCATAGCAAGGATTTCACCCGAGTTAGGATTGATAATTATGCAGGTAGCAGACCTAGCAGAGGTCAAATCAAGACTCTTTTTAAGTTCCTCTTCAGTTATTGTTTGCAAGCGTTTATCGATAGTAAGGTATATGTCATTTCCAGGAATGGGTGGTTTGGTTTCATCTTCAGAAATTGATATTATATCTCCAACTGCATTTCGTTCAACCATGCGGGATCCGTCCTGACCCCTCAATACATCATCGAAACTTTTTGAAATACCGTTCACACCATTATATTCATCATTAACATAACCGAGTACGTGAGAGGCCAGCGAACCGTACTGAAAAACGCTGGTTGGTTCTTCCACAAAAAAGAAAGCAGGATTTTTATATTCAAAAAGTTTAACCGATTTTTCAAAAGAAACTTTTTTCTCCAGGCAAATTGTCTTTCCTTTTGTCTTAAGCAGACTTAAATAATAACTCTTATTCTTCCCAATTACTCTTGAAAATAATTTTGCAAGCTTTTCTTTTTCAGAATTGGGTAACATTCGCAAGTCAACATAAAAAGTGTAATCATTCCGGTTATAAACTAAAAGTACGTCGTTACGGTCATAGATAAATCCCCTATCAGCTTTTATTGTTTCTGTACTTGTCTGTTGACGTTTTGCAAAGTAACTCAGCTCATCGCTATTAATTACCTGCACGGTGATAAGTCTTAGCACAAGTGCGACAAAAATCACAACAATAAAAATTGAAACCAGAAGTACACGCGCATTACTCATGGCTATCTTCAAGGCTTTCAGTTAGTTTAACTAAATCCTCCCTATTCAGGATAATTTTATCAATTGAATCAGTATCTGCTGAAACTAATGCTAACTCATCTAAAGCATATTGTTTAATTACGTCCTCGGCAGTCAGCATTTGATAATTTGCTGAAAGGTTTGTCATTTGGATTTTTTCAGTTTTAATTTGTTTTTCTAATTGAGCAAGTTCTCTTTGCAATTCTTCATACTTTAAGCGCAATCCTTGTGAGATCAACAGAAGGATAGTAATAAGTACAAGTAAAGAACTTATGACTACTATCAATGGTTTAAAACTTTTTTTCATACGCGTTCAGCAACTCTTAATTTTGCGCTTCGGGCTCTCTTGTTATTTTGTTTTTCAATTTCTGATGGCGCTATCGGTTTCCTGGTTATTATATTTAGTCGTTTAACTTTTCCGCAAGTACAAATGGGCGCATCAGGAGGACAAACACAAGTAAGATTTTCATATTTAAAAAACTCTTTTACAATCCTGTCTTCCAGGGAGTGGTAACTTATAACGACCAATCGTCCTCCTTTTGCTAATACTGAAACCGCATTTTCCAGAAAAGACTTTAAAACTGCTAATTCATCATTAACGTGAATCCTTAATGCCTGAAAAACCCTGGAGAGAGTCTTAGTCAGGTATCTAGGATTTGTAACTAATGAAATAATCTCTTTCAATTCATCGGTTGTTTCGATTCTATTAATTTTCCGAAATTCAGAAATCTTGCGTGCGATCTTTCTAGAATTTTTCTCTTCTCCATATTCGAATATGATTTTTGCTATCGTATCTTCGGATTCATTATTAATAAAATCCGCAGCAGTTTTCTGCAAGTTTTTGTCTAATCGGAGGTCTAATTCTGATTTTGTGCTGTAAGAAAAACCTGCTGCGGCATTATCCAGTTGATAAGATGAAACTCCAATATCTGCCAGTACTCCGTCAAAGAACTCTAAAGATTCAATCTTAGCTATTACATCAATTAACGAAAAATTAAAGTTATATAGCTTTATCCTGTCTTCATTATTAAATTTGTTCTTACAATAGTCGAAAGCATACTGATCAACATCAGTAGAAACGATGCTACCTTTTTTACCCAACCTGCTAAGTATCTTTTCCGTGTGACCCCCAAATCCTAAAGTTGCTTCGAAATAAACCCCGTTCGTTTTAGTAACTAAATAGTCTATGCTTTCTTCAAGCAAAACAGGTATGTGCGTCCGTGTCATCCACCGGTCATAACTTTTGCGGCAATCTCTTCATATGTCATTGGAGACTGCTTCAGGTAATCATCATAAATTTTGGGATTCCAGACTTCGATCTTTCTGAGTGCACCAATAATCAATACCTCCTTCTCAATCTTGGCGTAATCAATTAGCATCTGAGGTATTAGTATTCTTGATTGTGCGTCCATTACATCTTCATGTGCGTATTGGACAAACATCCTGATAAATCTGAGATCATCAGGCTGGAACTGATTCAACTTTAAAAGTTTCTCTTCAATTTTTTGCCATTCATCGAGGGGGTACAAATCAATACAACTGGATAAGCCTTTTGTCATCACTATTGTATCGTTTGCATCAGGCGAAATGTGTTTGCGAATCTTTGCCGGAATGCTAATTCTGCTTTTAGAATCTATTGAATATGTAA
Organism: Ignavibacteriaceae bacterium; assembly: GCA_026193755.1. Classification (GTDB taxonomy): domain Bacteria; phylum Bacteroidota; class Ignavibacteria; order Ignavibacteriales; family Ignavibacteriaceae; genus IGN2. The sequence goes on from JAPHUI010000309.1 coordinate 2,980, forward strand.
ACTGTCCTTTGAACAATTCTTCTCCATTATTTGGGATTCTTCACCACTTTTCCCCACTACACCCCAAAAATAACGGAAAATTTCCACTAAAGTCAAGAAGTTTTTATAAAAATATTTAGTTTTATAAAAATTGCTCCAGGACTAATTATTCAGGTTATGAACAGTTTTGTAAAAGAACGAACTGGTATTCGGAAGGTTGAGCCAACTGCCGGAATCGAACCGGCGACCTGCTCATTACGAATGAGCTGCTCTACCAGCTGAGCTAAGTTGGCTTTTTAGAAAACATTCAGGTTATCTTATTTTCTTTTTATGTCTATTCTTTCTGAGTCTCTTTTTTCTTTTGTGCGTCGACATTTTATGACGCTTTCGTTTTTTACCACAAGGCATTTACTTCTCCTTTTTTACTTAATGTGAGGTCAATAACTCCTGTGCTCTTTTTCCTGCTTCAGAGTTTGGATTTAATTCTACAGTTTTTTTAAACCACTTCTTAGATTCAGCAATGTTTTGAGCAGCTAAATTTACAATCCCAAGATTGAGACAAGCAATTTGGTGCTTTGGTTGATATTTGAGTGCACTTTCCATTTCATTAATCGCCGATTTATAATCACCAAGATTATAAAAACAAATTCCCATATCGACGAGGGCATCAGCATTTTCCGGATTTTTCTCTAAATATTTTTTATAGTTGCTTATTGCTTTTTCAAAAAGTTTCGAATCCTGCTGTAAATGTGCCAGATGTAAAGTGGCTTCCATATCATCAGGATTTGCTTTTAATTTATTTTCAAGATCAGTTATTTCATTCATATTCTCAAGGTTTACACCAGACGCATTTGATTGATTATTCACCTGAGTCATATTACTTTGAACACCTGACTCAAATACACCAGTTATTAAAAGAGCAATGACAAAAACGATTACAACAAATGAGGAGATTATTAAAATTTTTTTATTATCAAGAATTTTTTCTTCAGATTTTATATTTCCTCTCTTAGTAAACTCACCATCATCAGATTTTTTTTGATTATTTTTTTTATCTTCAAATTTTCCAGAAGCTTGCTTTGAATTTTTATGGCCTTTTAAAGGAACACCACAGCTAAAACAATTTATACTATCTAAAGAATTTTCTTCGCCGCAATTTTTGCAAATTATTACTTCTTTAATGTTCCCCTCAGCGGCTGCTGAATTATTTGAACTTTTTAATTCAAAACCACAATTAGGACAAAACCTGAATTCACCTTCGAGCTTATAACCGCACTGAGCACAATAATTCATTACTAATTTTATCTCCGATCTTTTTGCAACATTCCGGAATTGACGAGCTCTTTAAAGTCTTTTGAAAATTTGAAAGTAGGGACATAATGTTCGGGAACATAAACCGATTCACCTGTTTTAGGATTTCTTGCCTGACGTGCATTTTTTTTCTTTACCCTGTAACTTCCAAAACCTCTGATCTCAATTCCCTTTCCTTCCTTCAATGCTTCAATAACTGTCTTTAAAAATCCTTCAATTATAGCTTCAGTTTCCAGCTTTGTTAGCCCTGTCCCGGCTGCAACTTTATCAACTATGTCAGCCTTGGTCATTTTTTCACCTTTTTAATTATTAGTTGTTCTATTATTTACCAAAAATCAGGCTGCTAAAGTAATAAAGTTTTGCTGTAATATCAATTAAAATAGTCAGTTACGGCATTTTTAAAATGCCTCTATATATGTTAGTGAGAAAAATTTGGATGAATCGAAATCATTATTAAACAATCAAATTGATGGAAATGAAAGGATATTTTATTAAATAAACAATCTTTCAACTATTTTCGTCTGAAAGAATAAAAAAAACATAATGATTCTATATAGAGGAGAAGATGCAAAAAGATTTCAAAATAGACGGCATGAGTTGTCATCACTGCATTATGGCTGTTCAAAAAAATCTGTCCAAACTCAATCTAAAAAAATACAATGTTAGTATCGGAAGTGCCAAAGTTGAATTTGATGAAACTCAAATAAATGACGAAATGATTATTAGAGCTATAGAAGATGCTGGCTATAAAGTAATAAATTGGAATAATTGAATTAGTGTTATGAAAGAAGATTCTGATTTCAGGCAAAAGAATAAGTTGATTAACGCTCCAGTTGAAGGAATGACTTGCGCAAGCTGTGTGTCAAGAGTTGAAAAATCAATCAATAAAATTGAAGGAATAAAAAACGTATCCGTTAATCTGGCAACAGAAAAGGCGTCATTTGAAATTGATACAGGTTTAGCAAACTTAAATCAAGTTGAGAAAGCTGTCGAGGATGCCGGATATAAAATTGATTTTTCTTCTATCAATAAAAAAGCGCGAGGTGTCTCAGAAAAGATCCCGTCAGAGATTAAAACAGAATATGATAAAGAGTTAAAAAATGATTTTTTATTCGCAATTATATTATCTATTCCAATTTTAATTCTGAATATGGGGCAGATGTGGAAGGGATTTAATGATCTTGTTCCACTATCAACAGATGTAATAAACAGGATACTTCTGGTTATAACAACACCCGTGGTATTTATTTCAGGAAAAAGATTCTACAAAATCTTCTGGAAAAACCTTCTGCATTTTACCGCCGACATGAACTCTCTTGTTGCTATCGGTACAGGTTCGGCATTTATTTTTAGCACACTTATTACTCTCTTTCCTAAAATATTTTCTGATAAGAGTATTACTTCTCATGTTTATTTTGATAGCGCAGCTGTAATTATCTCTCTTATTTTAATGGGAAGATGGTTGGAAAGTAAAGCAAAATCAAAAACAGGATTGGCGATTAAAAAACTTTTAGAACTTAAACCTCAAAAAGTTTTGGTCAGAAGAAATGATGTCGAAAGTGAAATCCCGTTAGATGAATTATTAATTGGAGATATTGCTATAGTTAAACCTGGCGGAAAAATTCCTACTGATGGGATAATGAAGAACGGCTTTTCTGCAATTGATGAATCAATGATTACTGGTGAATCTATTCCTGTAGAAAAAAGTGTTGGCTCGAAAGTAATTGGGGGAACGATTAATAAAACCGGCAGCTTTGAATTTGAGGTAACTGCGATTGGTGATAATTCGATTCTTGGACAAATCATAAAAATGGTGGAGGAGGCTCAAGGTTCTAAAGCTCCGATTCAGAAACTTGCTGATAAAATTGCTGCTGTTTTCGTTCCCATAATTATTCTCATAGCAATAATATCATTTTTTGGATGGCTGCTTTTAAGCTCAGTAGGATTTAGTGTTGCGTTAATGAATTTTGTGGCTGTTTTAATAATAGCTTGTCCGTGTGCACTTGGACTTGCAACACCAACTGCAATAATTGTTGGAACCGGCAAAGGTGCCCAGAATGGTATTCTTATAAAGAATGCTGAAAGCCTGGAACTAGCCCATAAAATTGATACAATAATTTTTGATAAAACCGGAACGATAACGACTGGTAAACCGAAAGTAAGTTCAGTATTTCCAAATGGAATTTCTGAAGAGGAATTATTAAGGATTGCGAGTTCTTTGGAACAGAGATCTGAACACCCGCTTGCACAGGCAATCGTTAACTATACAAAAAATAATGGAATCAAGTTTGATAATCCGGAGAGATTTGAAAGCTTGACAGGAAGTGGAGTAAAAGGGCTGGTTACTAGTAATGAAGTTTTGATAGGCAATATTTCCCTGATGGAAACTAATTCTATCGACACAACAGAATTTCAAAAAACTATAGATAAACTTTCGAAAGATAGCAATGCAGTAATAGCAGTTTCAATTAACAGAAAACTAAAGGGATTGATTTCTTTGGAAGATGAACTAAAGAATAATGCTGCTGATGTAATTAATAAATTAAAATCAATGAGCTTAGAAACTGTAATGTTAACAGGTGATAATAAACAGATAGCTGAAGATATTTCCGAGAAAGTCGGTTTCGATAATTTTAATGCGGAGGTTTTACCGGGTGATAAAATTAAAATAGTATCTGATTATCAAAAAAGTGGAAAAATTGTTGCAATGGTGGGAGACGGAATAAATGATGCGCCAGCACTGGCTCAAAGTAATATCGGAATCGCTATGGGAACAGGAACAGATATTGCAATCGAATCAGCAGATATTGTTTTGATGAGTGGAAATTTAGAAGGTGTTGTAAAATCGTTAAAACTCTCCCGTTTAACTTTAAGAACAATCAAGCAGAATCTATTCTGGGCTTTCATTTATAATATTATTGGCGTACCATTAGCAGCATTCGGAATGTTGAACCCGATGATCGCTGCACTTGCAATGTCATTCAGTTCGGTTTCGGTAGTTTCTAATTCATTAAGATTGAAGAGGAAAAATCTCTAAGTCTATTCAACTGCTTCAAGTGTGCAAAGATCAAAATATGTCTTGCCAGGAAGCAGCTGCGAAGTTCCAGCAGATAACTGGACTAGGAATGAATCACCTGCCGCAACATTAAAAGTATCAGTAATGGTGTAACTTTGCCAGGTGATATCATTTACTGCCTTATTCTGTGATTTTATTTTGGAACCGTTTCGCAATAAAGATAAAATAGCTCTTCCATAAACCCCACCTGTAGATTTTGACGAAAACGATAATTTATAATTATTATATTGAGATAGAACAGGTACCTTTATTTCAGCAAAAACTTCTGGAGGTGAAACAGATTCAAGCAGCAGGGAATACTTTCCTCCATTAGTGGGAACGTCAGTAGAAGAATCACTTAGCAATGGGAGAGTCCAACCCTCAGTAGAAAAAAATCCATTTTCCTCAAATGAAGTATTAAGGATTGCAATACCTGATGGAGGATTAACTGAATTCTCCTCTTTTGAACAACTGCTGATGAGCGTTGCAAACAGAATAGTAATTGCAAATAATCCGACTAAATTATATTTCATATAAATCCTTTAACTTTACAAAAGAATATTAAAAAAAGCCTTCCATCTTTGAAGGCTAAAATTTATCGCTAATCTTCTTATAAAATTTTTTTGCAGGTTAAGAAAAATAAAAAAGGCCGGAATCCGGCCTTAATAAAATAACAGCTATTCTGCTGCAGTTCCTCTGGAAGATATAAGCTTGCTTCTTTCAATTGATTGAAGAGCAAGGTAATTTTCTCCGAATTTTTCCATATTCTCCATTTCAGTATCGAACTGATCGAAATGTCTTTCTTCTTGAAGAACCAGGTCTTCAAAGATTTTTTTAGATGCAGAATCGGCGTTTGCAGAACATTCATTAGCCCATTCATTATATTCTTTTGCGCTGTCATCTTCCATTTGAGCAGCACATTTAACCATTTCTTTTGGATCTTTGATCTTTTTTACTGTTCCAACAACTTTCATATCGACATCACCATTAAGAAATAGGATTCTTTCCGACAAGACTTCAACATGTCCCATCTCCTGAATTGCTGTATTCTTAAACAGGCTTGCTAAAAGATCATATCCCTGATCATCACAGTGGAAATGGAAGTACATATATTGATGAATAGCCAGCAGTTCATCTGCAACGGCTTTATTTAAAAGCTCAATACTTTTATTGTGTTTCTTTTTACTCATGTTAATCAATCCTTATTTTTTTATTTAACATTCGAAATTTACAAAATTAAGAGAATGAATTCCTGATAAATTTACTTTTCTAAAAATTAAGGTTTTGGAAGACGTTCCAAGTAAGAATAATTACTAAGCACCGCAAACGTCTCAATATTTCTCAGGTCTTCAATTGTCTTGCAATTCATATAACTCATAGAGCTGCGAAGTCCGTCTGAAATTGCATTAATAACATTCATTACAGCACCTTTAAAAGGAACCATCGTTTCTTCACCTTCAATAAACTCATTTTTCATTTTTACACCAAAAGATGCTGAACCACGGTATTTTTTCCATAATTGATCTTTGTAGCGAATTACTTCACCGGAAGTTTCTCTAGTCCCGGCAAGAAGTCTACCAAGCATTACTGCATCAGCTCCAAGTGAAATGGCTTTAGCAACATCCCCGGAACCCTTTATACCACCATCCGCGATTATTGCAATTTTGAGCTTGCCTTCTTGTCGTTCAAAGTAAACATTGAGAAGTGAAGATACCTGACCAATACCTATTCCGGTTTGTATACTTGTAGAACAAACACTGCCACTACCTATTCCAACTCTTACAGCATCAGCACCAGCATCCACAAGTTGTTTTAGTGAAGCTCCATGAGCAATGTTTCCAACTATTACTTTGACTTTTAAATGATTTTTTATCGACTCAGATTTTTTTAGCACCTCAAGATTATTTGCATTTGCAGTATCTATACAAATAATTTTTTTTCCTTCGGAAAGTTTTTTTATTGTATCTAAAGGTGTATTTAAAGCAATTGAGATTGCGTTGATCTTTCGGGAGTTCTTTTTATCCTTAAGAATTTCGTTAAGTGAAGAATCAAAACGGTTTACAATTCCCAGGCAGCCGAGAGAATTTAATTCTTTAGCCATCTCAATTCCAGTTACACTTTCCATGGGACTGGAAATTACCGGTAAAGAAAGGTTCATCCCTAAAAATTTTGAAGAAGTATCAACTTCTTTTCTTGATTTTATCCGGGATACTTCGGTAGGTATTAAACTAATATCATCATATGTAAGTGATTGAAGATATTCATTTAATAAAATCTTGCTGTAGATTTTCATTTAATAAAACCCTATAACAATTGTTCTATTTCATCAAGAACCTGATTCATTCTTGCGCTTACTGCTTTAACTGGTTCTGGTGAATTCATATCGACGCCAGCAGCCTTTAAAATATTTATCGGATAGTCAGAGCTTCCTGCTTTGAGAAAATTAAGATACCTTTCTATTGCAGGATCACCTTCGGTTTTTACCTTCTTTGCAAGAACCTCTGAAGCAGCAAAACCAGTTGCATACTGGTAAACATAAAAATTGTAATAAAAGTGTGGTATGCGAGCCCATGTATATTTTTCTTCATCAGATACAAACATCTCCGGTCCCCAATATTTCTGATAAATTTTTTTATATATTTCACTAAGATTTTCCGATGTGAGCGACTCGCCTTTTTCCGTCCTCTCATAAACAATCTTCTCAAACTCGGCAAACATTACCTGCCTGTAGAAGGTAGCAGTAAGATTATTCAAATATCTTTCTAGCAGAAATAATTTTTCTTCATTGTTTTCCGCAATTTCAAGCAGATGGTCGAGCAATAATGATTCATTAAATGTTGAAGCTACTTCAGCAAGGAAAATTGAATAATTAGCGTAGGGATAGGGCTGCGATCGACCCGTATAATACGAATGCATATTGTGACCCATTTCATGCGCAAGTGTAAATACATCATTCAGAAGATCTGTCCAGTTAAGTAAAACATATGGATGAACTCCGTAAGTAGTACCGGATGAGTATGCGCCTCTCCTCTTTCCTTTCGTTTCAAAAACATCAATCCACCTGTTATTAAAAGCTTTTTTTAGAGAAGATGAGTAATCCTCCCCCAAAATATTCACAGCATTTAATACAATCTTAACACCTTCATCATAATTATAATTCTTTTCATTATTCGAATTGAAGATCGTAACATAAATATCGTAAGGACACAACTTGTCCAATCCAAGAAGTTTTTTCTTAAGAGAAGCCCACCTGTGCAACGGCTGAAGATTGTCATTTGCCGATTCGATAATATTATTATATACAGAAACAGGAATGTTGTTCTTATGCAAAGCAGCTTCCAGGGCAGAATTATAATTCCTTGCCCGGGCGTTAAAAATATTTGTTTTTAAGTTTCCATTAAATAAAACTGTAAAAGTATTGATATAATTTTTGTATGATTCAAGATATGCTTTAAATACTCTCTCTCTGTAACTACGATCCTTTGAGTACATAGCGGAATAAAATCTGCCATGAGATAGCTCTGTTACATTTCCACTATCATCCTCAATAAATGGTAGTTTGAGATCTGCATTTGTAAAGATAGAAAAAGTGTTATAAGGAGTCTGAGCAAGCTCAGAAGCCATGGCCAGAATTTTTTCTTCAGGATTTGATAGTGTGTATTCTTTTGAACGGAGAAGGTCACCAATATTATGTTTATAAA
>JAPHUI010000151.1 GCA_026193755.1 Ignavibacteriaceae bacterium
CATAATATCTTCCACAATAGAACGAAGTGCACGGGCACCGGTTTTCTTTACCATAGCCTTTTCAACAATTGCATAGATAGCAAACTTGTCAAACTCCAGCTCAACACTTTCCATCAAAAATAGTTTCTTATACTGTTTCAGTATAGCGTTTTTCGGATCAGTTAAAATACTCTTCATTGCTTCTTTACTAAGCTGATGAAGAGGAGCGACAACTGGGATTCTTCCAATCAGCTCCGGTATTAATCCGTACTTCAGCAAATCTTCCGGCTGAATAAATTTAAGAAGCTCTTCATCTTGTTCTTTGTCTTTTACATCCCTTGCAAAACCCATTTTATTTTTGTTGATCCTTGCAGCGATAATTTTATCAATACCGTCAAATGCACCGCCAAGAATAAAAAGAATATTTTTTGTATTAATGTTAATCAGACTTTGCTCGGGATGTTTTCTTCCGCCTTTAGGAGGAACGCCTGCATTTGTTCCTTCCAATATTTTTAAAAGTGCCTGCTGCACGCCTTCGCCCGAAACATCACGTGTGATTGATGTACTTTCGCTCTTCCGCGCTATCTTGTCAATTTCATCAATATATACTATTCCCTTCTGCGCTCTGTCAAGATTATAATCAGCTGCCTGAAGGAGATGAACAAGAACTGTTTCAACGTCATCACCTACATAGCCAGCTTCTGTTAATGTAGTCGCGTCAGCAATTGCAAAAGGAACATCGAGAATCTTTGCAAGAGTTTGTGCAAGAAGTGTTTTTCCCACGCCCGTAGGACCTATCAACATAATATTACTTTTTTCAATTTCAACGTCATCAAGTTCAAAAAATGTTGAGCGAGTACTAATTCTTTTGTAATGATTATAAACAGCAACCGAAAGAACCTTCTTTGCTCGATCCTGCCCGATAACGTACTCATCAAGCTGTTTTTTAATTGTTGCAGGAGTGTGATTGTATTTTTCTTTATTGCGCGAATTCTGATAAGCTGCTAGATTATTCTTCAGGATATCAACACTGCTGGCAATGCAGATGTCGCAGATATAAACGTCCGGTCCGGCAATCATACTTCCGACTTCGTGTCCTTCCCTTCCGCAGAAAGAACATTGAACTATCTTCTGTCCTGGTTTCTTATTCATTCAAGTACCCGGTTTATTTTGTAATAATAAAAGTTGTTCTCTTGCATCATCGTTATAGATAGATTTAGGATAATCGGCTAAAAGTTTCTGGTAAAATTCCTGGGCTTTACCATAATTTTTTAGTCCAAACTGATGAATCTTTCCAAGCAAATATACGGCTTTATCTGCATAAATATTTTTTCCTCCTTCAGAAGAAATACCTTCAAGCACAGATATCGCTTCGGGATAATTATCAACAGCTATCATCATTTCGCTGTATCTTATTTCCGAAATAGCTTGCAAAATAAAAGCCTGTTGATTCTCGACAAGTTTCTTATAGTCGATTGCCGCTTCATCAAACCTTCTCTGCTCGACGAGAAATTCAGCCTGTGCAAAAATCATTAGGTTAGACGAATCACTCATATCAGGATTCAATAATAAAGAAAGTTCAAGAGCATCGTTTGCTGAATTATCTTTTAAATCCGTAAGTACTTTTGAGATCATTTTGCGGGCCTCATCAAACTTAACCTGATAAAGATTAACTTTTGCAAGTTGATAAACTGCCTCATTCTTTTCATCGGTACTTGCATTCTTAAGATCTAATACAGCCGAATAATCTTTTTCAGATTCATCAAGGTTTCCCTCAATGAGTGCTATGTTCCCTAATTCAAGGTAAGCTTCGCCGGAATTTTTTGAAAGAGGTGCTTCATTGATAATAATATTTAAAAGCCTGCGGGCATCTTCATAATCATTTAAAAGATAAAATTTAATATTTGCTGTTCTAAGTATACTCTCGTAAGCCGGTTCTGAATGTTTATATAAATTTGTTACAACAGAAAAAGCATTTAACACTTTCTCAGTTTCTTCGGATTGAAATTTCTTCAGCGGAAAATATGGTTTCCAAAGTGGAAGAGTTTTTTCATATTCTCCAAGAAGAGAAGCTTCGAGCGATCGGGCATATCCTAGCTCCGCCTGGGAAATAATCGGCGAATCGGGATATCGGTCTGTAATTTTCTTAAAAACTTCGGAGGATAATTTGTATTCCTTCTCTGCAAACATCTGTTGAGCAAACTGGTAAAGATCTCTTCCTTTGCTTAATTGTCTTTCATCTATATAAAGGTGAGTTTCATAAGCCTTATCAAATGATTTCTTTTCAGTATATAAACGTGCAAGCAAGTAAGAAAAACTGATGATATTCTTATCGGCACAATCCTCAATAACTTTTAAAGTCGCATCAAGTGCACCCGGTCTGTTAATATTTTCAAGAATTCTTAGCTGAACTGTCTGCAGCTGTGATGGATCTGTGGAAAGAATAAAACAGCATTCCTGCGCTGCTTTTTCAAACTGCATTGTTATTGAATAGAGTTGTATCAGGTCATAAGCATACAGTATTTTATCATTAGAAACTTCTTTACCTTTCTCATATAATTCAATTGCCTTTTCAAAAGCTCTTCTCTCAATTGCATATTCGCCAATTATTCTGTAAAAGAGTGGATTAACTTTTCCCGAGTAGAATGGTTTATCCCACGATTCAAATGCCTTCTCTTCATTCCCCATTAAATAATATGCTGAACCCAGCATCCCATAAGCGGTGATATCATCCGGTTCTCGTTTAATTCTTTCTTCAAGGACGTTTACCGCAGCAGCATAATTTTTTTTCTGTAAATAAACGCGATACAGTGAACTAATTAATTGTGTATTTGAAGGATCTGATAAGTATAATTCCTCGTAAAGCTTCGTAGCCGAATCATAATCTCCTACCTGTTCATAGCTCTGAGCGAGTGCAAATTTGTGATCGTTTTTTACTTGTGCCTGAACAAAAAAAGGGAGCACAGTAATGATTATTATCATAATTGTCTTTTTCATACTGCAACAAAATAAGGATTTATTGCTCGCTTTCAAGGTCAATTAAGGGTTTATATTTCAATCATTTAACCATTTGATTACTTAAGTGAAGATATGATAAAAGAACTTAACTTTCGGTTGTTTTTCAGTATTTTTAGACTTAATGAAGAAAGTTTTTATACTTGGCTCAACCGGATCAATCGGGGTAAATTGTCTTAATGTAATCAGCAGTTTTAAAGATGAGTTTGAAGTTTCCGGACTTACAGTAAATTCAAATACAGAATTACTTCTTGAACAAATCAAGAAATTTAAACCGAAGCTTGTTGTAGTTAGAGATGAAAATTCAGCTAAAAAAATTTATGGAAGAATTCCGAATGGCTGCGAGTTATTAGTTGGAGAAGAAGGATTAATCAAAGTTTCTATTGACGCCGAGTACGATATTTTTATGGGAGCGATGGTTGGGTTTGCCGGGCTCGCTCCAACTATCGAAGCAGTTAAGAGAGGAAAAAGAATTGCACTTGCCAACAAGGAAACTTTGGTTGTTGCCGGTGAGCTGGTAACAAATCTTTGTCGTGAAAATGCTTCGGAAATTATTCCTGTTGATTCTGAGCATAGCGCAATTTATCAATGTCTGATTGGTGAAAATTTAAACGAAGTTGAAAAGCTCATTCTAACGGCTTCCGGCGGACCATTTTTAAACAAAGAGAAATCGTTTTTTGAGAATGCAACCTTAGATGAAGCGCTCAATCACCCCAACTGGAAAATGGGCAGCAAGATTACAATTGATTCAGCTACTATGATGAATAAAGGATTGGAAGTAATTGAAGCGCACTGGTTGTTCGGATTACAAGTGGACAAAATAGAGGTTGTAATTCATCCGCAGTCAATTATTCATTCGATGGTTCAGTTTGTAGACGGCTCAATCAAAGCCCAGCTAGGTTTGCCCGATATGAAGCTGCCTATCCAGTATGCCCTGACTTTTCCAGAAAGACTTCAAAATAATTTTGAGAGAACGAGTTTACCAGAAATTGGATCGTTAACTTTCTTTGAACCTGATCTTACTAAATTTGAGTGCCTGAAACTTGCGCTTGAAGCTATTAATGAAGGCGGTATTGCACCATGCATTTTGAACGCTGCAAATGAAGTTGCAGTAGGTAAATTTTTAAAAAAAGAAATAAAGTTCTCTCATATTCCCTTGCTTATAAATAAAGCTTTAGATAAAGTTGAAAACTGCTTTACTCCCGACTTGGAAACGATCTTCGAATACGATAAAAAAACAAGAGAATATGTTATTACACTAACCTAAATGGAGAATCATCTTTAATGGATTATATAATTTATTTCGCGATTACCATTGGAATACTCGTTTTTATACACGAATTGGGACACTTCCTTGCAGCCAAAATGACAGGTATGCGTGCCGATGTTTTTGCAATTGGTTTCGGTAAAAGGCTTTTCGGATACAACAAGAAATCAGGTTTTTCTTTTGGAGAACTTCCAAAAGATTTTGATGGTGAAGGAAATACAGATTACAGACTTTCGTTATTGCCCCTTGGCGGTTATGTTAAAATTGCCGGGATGGTTGATGAAAGTTTTGACACTGAATTTGCAAATAAAGAACCACAGCCATTCGAGTTCCGTTCTAAAAATTTCCTGCAGAAAACTTTTGTAATTACCGCCGGCGTATTTATGAATCTCTTGCTTGCAATCCTCATTTTCTGGGGCGCAAATTATTTTAAAGGAAAACCTGTTACACTTACTACAACAGTTGGTTATGTTGAAAATGGCAGCCCTGCCGATTCGCTTGGATTTAAAGAGGGTGATGTAATCAAATCAATAAACGGTGTAGCAGTGGCTAACTGGGATGATATCCGATCTGAAGTGTATATAAATACTATCGGTGACAATCTTAATATAAAGGTAGAAAGAAACGACGCAGAAAAAAATCTGTTTATTCCGCGAAATAAAATTCCCGATATTGAAAAGAAGGGCGAATTAATAACTCCCGAAGGATTTAAACCTTATGTTGCAGAAGTATTTAAAGATACTCCGGCTGAAAAGGCAGGTTTACTTTCAAAAGATATTATTCTTTCACTTAACGGTAAAAACTTAGGCGGTGCCAAAGAGTTTATAGATTTAGTATCTCAAAATGCAGGTGTAGAACTCCAGGCAAAAGTACTAAGGGGAAAAGATACTCTAAACCTTGCAGTCATCCCGGGAGGCGATGGCAAAATCGGTATTGCAATAAATGACATATTTGAGGGGAAATCAGAATTTAAAACTTTCGGCTTCTTTGAGTCATTCTATGTAGCCGGAGCTGATTTAGTAAATCTTTCAAGATTAACTTTCAGTGTAGGCAGCAAAGTTATCTCAGGTCAGGTTGAATTCGGTAAGGCATTTGGCGGACCGGTAAGGATTGCAAAACTCGCAGCAAAATCTGCCGATGTTGGTATTGAAAGCTTTCTTTACTTCCTTGCGGTTCTTAGTCTGAGCCTTGCGTTAATTAATATTATGCCTTTCCCCGTTCTCGACGGCGGTCATTTGCTGATGATAATAATCGAAACAATTTTCAGGAGAGAGATTCCGGTTAAGGTTAAAATGGCTATAAACAATACTGGCTTTGTATTATTATTGTTGCTTATGGCTTTTATAATTTATAGTGACATACTTTCGTTGTAGAAAATTTAAGACAAGATCCCTCAAAAAAGAAAACTGAATAAATCCTTCTATCATTTTATATTACCTGCAGTAAAAATTAATCCATCGCTCACCGGTTAACTAAATAAGTTTGAGTTAGAAAAAAAGCCCCGTCTTGCAAGCGGGGCTTAATTGTCCTTATAAAACGATTCAAATTGAATTTACCTTAAGAAAGAATAAGATTATATTTGATGAGTAGAGAGAAAAAAATACCTCATAATTTTCAGGATTCAACAAAAGGGCAGCATCCGGGAAAAGCTATGAAATTAAGTCGTAAACAAATCTACTGGGTCAGCCAGATTGCAGGATGGATGTTTTTTGTTGCAATCAACCTTTTCATTATTTCATCAATTGAAGAGCTTCCGTGGCAGAGAATTCTTGTCTGGATATTTCTTGGTGCACTTGGAATATTGTTCACACATCTTCTTCGCAGAATAATTAGAAAAAAGAATTGGCTCAATCTTCCGCTCAAAAACACTATCCCGAGAGTGCTTCTCGCAAGCATAATCACGGGGACTATTATTTATGCGTTTGTATTTGCTGCTAGCTACATTGCCGGGACAATGAACCAGGAAGAATTTAACATTGCACGCCCCCTTGCTGGGGTAATAAACCTTGGTGGAATTACTCTTTTGTGGAGCCTGATTTACTTTGTTGTTCACTACATGGAAAACTATAAGAAAAAAGAAATTGAATCATTGATATGGGAAGCTGCCGTTAAAGATTACGAGCTGAGAACTTTAAAGTCACAGCTAAACCCTCATTTTATGTTCAATGCAATGAACAG
>JAPHUI010000473.1 GCA_026193755.1 Ignavibacteriaceae bacterium
GTAATTCCTTACATCCAGCTTAATGCATTTAGTTTTTATTCTGTATTCTCTCTCAAGTTTTTTCCCAAGGTTTATAATTCTTTCTACTCTTCTGGCAGATAAAATCAAGTTTGATTTTTCTTTTGCGAATAATTCTGCACAGGCTTTTCCAATACCGGATGAAGCACCTGTTATGAATACTATTTTATTTTTTAATTGAGACATTACTGAACTCCGACTGAGAAGTGAATGATTTTGCATACAAAAATAAATAATATTGAAGTGAATATTAATTAGAAGAAATACTTTATTGATGCTTAGAAGACGAAAACTCCTTCAATCGGCTTTCCGCACTTTCTACATTTTCCATCTTTGAGGTTATTTGATATTACAGAGTGCCAGTTCCTTTTTATTAATTTCTCATTACAGTTTGGGCAGTAGGTTGTTTGCCCTTCGGAGTTGTAGATGTTCCCAACATAACAATATTTTATTCCAATATCCATTGCAATCTTTCTTGCATCGGTTAAAGTTTTCTCGGGAGTTCTATTCTTGTCTCTCATCTTAAAATCAGGATGGAAAGCAGTAAAGTGAATCGGAATATTATCTCCCAGATTCTCCATTATCCAATCGCATTCTTTTTTAATTTCTTCTGAAGAATCGTTTTCGTTAGGAATAAGAAGAGTTGTAATTTCAAACCAGACATCTGTTTCATTTTTTAACCAGATAAGTGTATCTAGTACATCATTCAGGTGCGAGTATGTATTTTTCCAATAAAATCTTTCAGTAAATCCTTTGAGGTCAACATTTGCAGCATCAATATATTTGTAAACATCCCTACGCGCTTCTTTATCAATATATCCTGCTGTAACCATTACTGATTTTATGCCTTCTTCTCTCGCTATCTTTGAAATGTCAATTACATATTCACCAAAAATTGTCGGATCGTTGTACGTATAAGCGATAGAGGGTGTGTCATATCTTTTAGCAAGAGCAACAACTTCCTCCGGTGAAGCCTCGAGTGAATTGAGATCATCAATCTTTGCTTTACTCATTGACCAGTTCTGGCAAAACTTGCAGCCAAGGTTGCACCCTGCTGTTCCGAAGCTTAATATATTAGTGCCGGGAAGAAAATGATTGAGAGGTTTTTTTTCTATCGGATCAACAGCAAAACCGGTGGGTCTTCCGTAACCTATAGAATATAGTTTTCCATCAGTGTTTTGTCTGATGAAACAAAAACCAGGCTGCCCTTCACCAATCTTACAATAACGTGGACAGAGCGTGCATAAAATCCTTCCGCCATCAGTTGGTTCCCACCATTTTGCTATTACTTTATTCATCGTATTTTAAGTTGAAGGCTAAATTATAATACTTCAACGTGAAGAAAATCACTTCTACCTTTCTCAGAGAAAGGTGCTCTGGACAAAAATATAACCAAATCACCTTTATTAACAAGACCTGCTTTCAGTATTAATTCTTTTGCTTCTTCAATAGCAGCATGCTGCTTATCAATTTTCTCGACAAATAATGAAGTAACTCCCCAGCGAAGGCATAAGTTATTCATTGTTTCAAAGCTATCAGACAGGGCAATTATTTTTGCTCCCGGTCGGAATTTTGCTAATCCACGTGCAGCTCTTCCTTTGTAAGTAAAAACAACTATAGCACTTGCATTTATCTGTTTCGCAACTAACGTAATTCCTTTTAAAACTGAATCGAATAAATTATCATCAAGTGTTTCGGGAACCTGAAATTTTATATTCTCATTTGTGGTGAAATGTTGCTCTGCATTTAGGATTATTTCCCGCATCATTTTAACAGTTTCTACCGGATACTTACCCACAGAAGTCTCTCCGCTGAGCATTACAACGTCAGTCCCGTCCCAAACAGCATTTGCTACATCTGCAGCTTCTGCACGTGTGGGAATTGGTGAATTGATCATTGACTCCAGCATTTGTGTCGCTGTTATTACAAGCTTTCCGGTTTCATTACATTTTTTAATAATTTCTTTTTGAAGTACGGGTACCTTAGCCACTGATAATTCAACTCCAAGATCGCCCCGGGCAACCATTATTCCATCTGCAGCATCAAGGATTAAGTCGAATTTCTCAATAGCTTCTTTCTTCTCAATCTTTGCTATGACCGGAATTGTTTTTCCCTTTTTCTTCAGCCAATCTTTCAACTGAAAAATATCTTCCGGCTTTCTCACAAAAGAAAGTGCAATATAGTCGACAGGTTTAGTGAAAAGGAATTCCAAATCCTCAAAGTCTTTACTTGTAAGTGATGGTGTTGAAAGTTTCATCCCCGGCAAATTCATTCCTTTTCGGGGTGAAAGAATACCCCCTGTTTCAATTTCGCAAATAATAGATCTTTCTTTTTTATTATGATTTTCAATCTTATCA
>JAPHUI010000369.1 GCA_026193755.1 Ignavibacteriaceae bacterium
CTATCCGGAGGAATGAAACAGAAACTTGCACTGGCTTGCAGCCTAATTCACAAACCAAAAATTATCTTTCTCGATGAACCAACGACAGGTGTTGATCCTGTTTCGCGAAGAGATTTCTGGAAAATTTTATCTGATCTGCAAAAAGATGGTATAACAATTCTGATGACTACTCCCTACCTCGATGAAGCAGAAAGATGTAACCGAGTCGCACTGATGAACAAAGGCGAAATTATAGCTGTCGATACTCCGCAGAATATTAAGTCTTCAATTAATAAGCAGGTAATTGAAATAATTACTGATAATATTAAAAAGACATATTCATTGTTGAAAGAAAAGTTTGGAAGCGATGCTCAGATATTTGGAGACAGATTAAATTTAGTAACCGATGAGACTGAATCAGTAATCGAAGACATAAAAGCAATACTTCAAAAAAATAATCTTTCATTGATAAGTTACCGCACAATTACCCCGTCACTCGAAAATGTTTTTATTCATCTTGTAAAGAAAGCAAGTTAGAAATGATTTTAATTAAATCCGGACAATTAAAATGAAAAAAACTATAATTATTTCACTTTTATTATCGGCGATTCTTTATCCACAAAATAAAAAACTGACTCTTGAGGAATGTCTGCAAACAGGATTACAAAATAGCAGAGAGTTAAAAATTTCAGAATCGGTTTTAAGAAGCTCCGATAAAAAAGTAACCGAGTTTACTTCCCAAATGCTACCCAAACTTAGTCTGAGTGCTGGATATACATATATGAATTTAAACAATCCTTCTGAATTAGGAATCGGACCTGCTCCTATAAAAATTATAAATCCGTTTTATACTTACGGAATGCAGCTTTCCATTCAGCAGCCAATCTTCACAGGATTTCAACTTTCGTCTTCCAGGAGTGCTGCAAAGAACACTTATGAAGCTATCAGCTTTGAGCATCAAAAAAATATCAATAACAAAGCACTCGAGATATATTCGGCCTACTGGAATTTATTCAAAGCAAAAAAGCAGTATAAATTGATGAAAGAATATCTTGCTTCGCTCAATGATAATTTGAAACAGACGAAGGACTTTCTTGACAATGGATTAGCTACGATGAATGATTATTTGAAGATTAAAGTGCAGGTATCAAATACGGAAGTTTCATTAATCGATGCAAAAAATAATTTTGAAATAGCAAGAGCGTCTCTAAATAAAGCGTTGGGAATTCCGCTGGACGAACCGACAGAAATTGAAACTAGCTTCACCGCGGTTCAGGATGAAATGCTAAACTACCAGGATTTGCTGAGTAGTGCTATGAATAACAGAGAAGAATTAAAATCACTTGACTATAAAGTCAAAGCCGGTGAAGACAAAGTTACAGCCGCAAATTCCGGTTGGTGGCCAAAGATTTATGCATCCGGGAATTTTTTCCTCTACAACGCAAATGCAAAAACTTTTTCAATTGAGAACGAAAGATTGCAATTGTGGTTTGCCGGTTTATCACTTAGCTGGGATTTATGGAATTGGGGATATACTTCAGCTAAATCATCACAGGCAGAAGAAGAGGTTTTACAAAGTAAGGAATCTCTTGAGTTACTTAAAGATCAAATTGAACTCGAAGTTTATAATGCATTCCTGAAATTACATAGTGAAAAACAGAAAACAGACGTCGGGAAATTATCAATGGAATCAGCAGAGGAGAATCTTCGTCTAACAAAAGAAAAATATGACTATAATTTAGCTACAAGTAATGATCTGATTGATGCTGAAGTTGAATTACTCGATGCAAAAACAAAACTTGCATTTGCAAATGCAGAGTATGAATTAGCAAAAGTGAAGTTGGAATTAGCAGTTGGAAACAAGATCTATTAAGGAGTCAGGAGTAAGAAGTCAGAAGTAAGAATACTTTAAGTTAATTGCTTTATAAAAACTATGAGGACAAAATGAAATCGAAATCTTTCAAGGAATTAATAGTATGGCAAAAAGCACATCAATTTGTATTGTTAGTTTATAAAATGACAAAGGCTTTTCCCAAAGAAGAATTATTCGGACTTACTTCACAATTCAGAAGAGCTGCTGTTTCCATACCAGCAAATATCGCTGAAGGTTTTAGAAAAAAAGGCTCACTCGATAAAGTTAGATTTTTCAATATTGCAGAAGGATCATTAGAAGAATGTAAATATTATCTGATACTTTCAAATGATCTTAATTACTCAAAACCTAAAAAAGAATTTGAACTGGCAGAGGAAATTGGAAAACTTTTAAATTCTTATTCCAAAAAAATTCTGTCTCCTGACTCCTAACTTCTTACTCCTTATAAAAATGAACAGTATCGAAGTAAATAACCTGACCAAAACTTTCGGAAAATTCACCGCCGTGGACAACATTTCTTTCAACGTAAAGAAGGGAGAAATATTTGGTTTCCTAGGTGCGAATGGTGCAGGAAAAACAACAACAATTAGAATGCTCTGCGGAATTTTAACACCAACTTCCGGAGACGCGATGGTTGGCGGTTACAGCATAATGAAAGAATCAAGTAAAGTAAAAACCAGAATCGGTTATATGTCACAAAGATTTTCTCTTTATAACGATCTTACTGTTGAAGAAAATATTAATTTCTTTAGTGGTGTTTATAATTTGCCGGAAGATAAACTAAAGGAAAGAAAAAAATGGGTTCTTTCAATTGCTAATCTTGAAGGTAAAGAAAAACTTTTAACAGGCTCCCTTCCAGGAGGTATTAAACAACGACTTGCTTTAGGAACGGCAGTCATCCATCAGCCGGAAATTGTTTTTCTGGATGAACCAACAAGTGGAGTTGATCCAATTTCCAGACGAAACTTTTGGGAATTAATTAATTATTTGTCAAATGAGGGTGTAACTGTACTAGTCACCACTCATTATTTAGAAGAAGCAGAGTTTTGCAACAACATAATAATGATCGATCAGGGAAAAATTATAGCTGAAGGAAATTCAAAAGAATTAAAATCTGCTCATATAAAAAACAAAATGTACAAACTTGAATCTAATAATCCTGTTGAAGTAATGGAACAATTAAAGAAGGCTGATTTTGTTGATGAGGTTTCCATTTTCGGAAATAACCTTCATCTTAGTGTTAATGAAAAATTGAAAGAGAAAAATCAAATAACCTCTTTCATCAATCAACAGGTTGATTACAAAGTAAATTCAATCGATGAAATAACACCAACGTTGGAAGATGTTTTCATTCATCTTTTAGAAAAGGGTAAGAAAAAAGTTGTTTAAAAGGACAATCGCAATAGTAAAGAAAGAAGTAAGACAACTTAGACGAGATGTTAGACTTTTAGCTGTTATTTTCTTTTTTCCCGTTATGCTTCTTATAATGTTCGGTTATGCAGTAAACTTTGATGTGAAGAACATTAAGGTCGCTATTTACGACCAGGACAAATCTGAGTTGAGCAGAGATTTTATCAATTCACTTAATAGTTCTGAATACTTTAATATCATTGGTTTCATAAACAACTACGGAGATGTAAACAAATATCTCGACCAAAAGGTTGCATTGTGCGTTGTTGTTATTCCCCAGGATTTCTCGAAAAAGATAAATTCAAATCAAGAAACATCAATTCAATATTTAATTGATGGAGTAGATGCAAATACAGGTTCAATAGTCCAGAATTATATGTTTGCTGCCACAGGTCAATTCAACCAAAAGGTAAATTCAAAAATTTTAGCAAAGAATGGATTGAAAGAATTCACTCCCCTTTCGATTGAAACACAATTCTGGTTTAACCCTGATTTAAAGACAACCCGCTTTTTGATTCCCGGATTAATTGCAATGATATTAATTATTACTGCTGTAATAACTGTTGCACTTTCATTTGTCCGTGAAAAAGAAAAAGGAACTATGGAACAGTTAAATGTTTCATCACTTAAAACTATTGAGCTGATTATTGGAAAGACATTTCCGTTTGTTGTTATTGCTTTGATGAATGCAGGACTGATTCTTCTTGCCGGTTACATTTTCTTTGGCGTTGTAGTGAAAGGAAGTTACTTACTTCTTTTATTTACTACTTTGATTTTCCTGACAGCATCAACATCACTTGGAATTTTTATTTCCGTCGTTTCCGATTCACAGCAAGTTGCATTTACGGCCGCAACTTTTGTATCGCTTTTGCCGTCCTTAATTCTTTCCGGATTCGTTTTCCCAATTGACAGTATGCCCTGGATAATTCAGTTAATTACAAACATTACTCCGGCAAAATTTTTTATTAATATTCTTCGTGCAATTATTTTAAGAGGAGTTGGGATATCTGCATTCTGGGATCAGATAATTTATCTTCTCATCTTTATAGCAATCTTTGTTGTGCTAGCTTCTGTAATCGGAAAAAGGAAAGCTGAGTCGGTATGAAATCAATTTTAGAATTTATAAAGAAAGAATTTCTTCAGTTTAAAAGAGATCCGAAGATGTTTGCTTTGATTCTTATTGCACCGGTTGTTCAGCTAACATTTTTAGGATTCGCAGCAAACCTTGATGTTAAGCTTGTTAGAACAATCATTTACGATCAGGATAAAAGTGTAACGAGCAGAGATTTTATAGAAAGGTTTACAAGCTCTGGATATTTTCAAATAGAAAAATACGTGAGCAGTTATGATGAAATTACTGAAGAGATCGATAAAGGTAACGCTATACTTGCGTTAGTTATCTCAAACGATTTTGAAAAAAACATACAAAGCAGACGAACTGCTTCGGTGCAGGCACTCTTTAATGGTTCGGATGGAAACACTGCCGGAATAGTAGCCGGATATTCTCAGAACATTGTGACAACTTATTCACAAAATATTGTTTTGAATTTTTTGAATAAGTCGGGACAAAAACTTTCTTCGGTTCCGGTAATTTCACCAGAAATAAGAGTTTGGTACAATCCCGAATTGAAAACCAGGAATTTTATGGTTCCGGGAATTGTTGGTTTGCTTTTAAGTCTAATCACATTAATTCTCACCTCATTAGCCGTAGTTAAAGAAAAAGAAATCGGGACGATGGAACAATTAATTGTAACTCCGTTAAAACCGTATCAAATAATTATTGGAAAGCTTGTTCCATTTGTTGTGCTTTCATTTGCTGCAGTTATAATTATTCTTGCTTCAATGTGGTTTATTTTCGGAATACCAGTTAAAGGCGAACTCTGGTTTCTTTTTCTTTCATCATTTCTTTACATTCTTTCAACTCTCGGTTTAGGTTTGTTCGTCTCGACAATCTCCAAAACTCAGCAGCAGGCGATGATGATTTCAATCTTCGCTGTAATGATGCCAATGATTTTTCTTTCCGGTTTTGCATTTCCAATTGAAAATATGCCGCAATCAATTCAGTACATCAGCTACATTGTTCCTCTAAAATATTTTAATGACATCATTCGAGGTGTAATCTTAAAAGGATTGGGTTTCTCAGATTTGTGGTTTAATGCTGTTCTTCTTTTACTGATGGGCATTACAATTTTGTTTTTAAGCTCTCTGAGATTTAAGAGCAGGTTGGAGTGATAAATCACTATTATTCTTTTATTGATTCTGTTACATCTGGCGTTTGAGAAATAATAAACTTATCCTCTGATTTATTTGAACTTTCTTTCACACTATCAGAGAAACAAGCGCTTAATAGCTGTAATAAAAAACCACCACCAATAAATACTAATCCGATTTTAGAATATAAATCGTATTTGTCCCGCATTTCCAAAATTTCTCTATGGATATTATCATCAGTAATAATGTCGTATGGAAAAAAGCTCGGTTGAGGAGGACCATAAAAAAAGATTATAACAACACCGAACATTCCAAACATTAAACCAATAATATTCAATATTCTTTTTTTTGAATTTAAGATTATCATTTTAGACGTACCTCCGTTGATTTACGTTTTTCGTAATTGATATTAATTAATATACTAAAGTGTCAATTTAAATCTCAAAATATTCATTAGTTATAAAAAAAACTTTTTAATAAAAAAACCGCTACAAAGAGCGGCTTTCTTAAAAATTTTTTTATTTCTTATTGCTGAATTCTCAGCATAACACTATTTCCATTTATCATTGCAGAATTCATTATTCTATTCTCTTGTTCGATTTTACCACTGCTTAACTTTTTCCGGGTTAAACTGGACCAAGCCTATTGCCCTGCCTTTCTTTCGGATCATCGTTGGGATTGAGAGAAGTGCTTCTTCAGCACTATTTGCTTCTATCATCGCATATCCTGTATGATCGCCTGACTTACATCCCCACCAAAAATGAGTGAGATATCCGATTGCCAGAGTTTGTTTTACAACCCCTGTGCATTCCTCATGAGTATGTGGAGAAATTATCATAAATTTTTGCATAGCTAGTTCCTATAAATAATTTATAGATATTTTAAAATAAGTTTACATCTGTTCTAAATACTTTCGAACAAATCGTATGGCCATTGCACCTTCGCCCACCGCTGAGGAGATACCCGTCATTGCTGTTGATCTTACGTCTCCACAAGCAAAGATTCCGGGCACATTTGTTTCAGGCAATAACGGCTTTCTCTCTAATTTCCAAAAAGTGTTAAAAGATTTTTCTTTTAGTAACTCGTTGCCGGTAATGATATACCCCTTTCCATCTTTCAAAACGATATTGTTTAACCACAACGTACCGGGTTTTGCTCCGATATAAACAAAGAGCGCTTTTGCAGGAACAATTCTTTTCTCACCCGTGCTTACATCTTTGAGAGTAATTCTTTCTAAAACATTTTCACCATCAACAGCTATAACTTCAGTATGAGTGAGAACATTGATGTTTGATGTTCCGCTAATATTTTTAATCAGGTAATCCGCTGCAGTTTTTGTAATTGATTCACGCCTGATTACTACATTAACCTCTTTAGCAAATCTGCAAATATGCAATGCTGCCTGGCAGGCCGAATTCCCACCCCCGACAATATAAACGATTTCGTCCTTACAGGCATGTGCCTCAACAGATGCAGAACCATAATATACTCCGGCCCCGGTAAACTTCTCCAAACCGGGAATTTCCAGTTTTGTATAGTCGACTCCTGTTGCAATAATGACTGTTTTGCTATTCACTTCAGAACCATCGGTCATCTCGGTAATTTTGTATCCATCCTGAAGGCGAATATTCCTCACAGCCTTTGGTGTAAGAATTTCTGTTCCGAAACGGAGGGTTTGAGCAATTGCTCTACGTGTCAGATCCGCTCCCGATAAACCTTTTGGGAAGCCAAGATAGTTCTCAATCCTTGCACTGCTACTTGCCTGGCCACCTGGATTACTCTTTTCAATTAATATAGTTTTCAGCCCTTCGCA
>JAPHUI010000017.1 GCA_026193755.1 Ignavibacteriaceae bacterium
GCAATTTGTTTGTTATTCATAAACTAGTTCTGTTTGCTTTTAAAACATTTTAGTAATACATTTTATTCCAAAATTAACAAAAAACTACAACTTTTTATTTTCAAATTACTTTCCATACTTAATTAAGGAGGTCCCCGTTGGATCTATTTCAGAAATGCTATGACTTCACACGGGCAGATGAAGTTAAAGCATTAGGAGTTTACCCTTATTTTCGTGCAATTGAAGAAAACGAAGGCCCTGTTGTTCAAATTGAAGGAAGAAAAGTTATAATGGCAGGCTCGAATAACTATTTAGGATTAACTTCTCATCCAAAAGTAGTTGAAGCTGCTGTAAAAGCCGTTGAAAAATATGGAACAGGATGCTCTGGTTCCCGGTATTTAACCGGAACACTCGATTTGCATATTGAACTTGAGAACAAACTTGCAAAATTTTTTAATGCTGAAAGTGTTTTGTTGTTCAGTACTGGTTATCAAACTGCTCAGGGTGTCATTCCTACACTTGTCGGAAGAAATGAATATATTATTTCAGATAAAGATAACCATGCTTGTATAGTTGCAGGTAACTTAATGGCAAAAGGCGCTTTGGGAAACTTTGTTCGTTACAAGCATAATGATATGGATGATTTAGAAAGGGTAATTGAGAAACTGCCACCTGACTCTGCAAAATTAATTGTGAGCGATGGAGTGTTCAGTACTGGTGGTGAGATTGTTGATTTGCCGAGATTAAATGAAATAGCGAAAAAATACAAAGCCCGAATTATGATTGACGATGCTCATTCAGTTGGAGTAATAGGCAAAGCTGGAAGAGGAACTGCAAGTGAATTCAACCTGGAAAAAGATATTGATTTAACAATGGGCACATTCAGTAAAACTTTTGCCTCCTTGGGTGGATTTGTTGCGGGACCCGAAAGAGTGATAAATTACATCAAGCATTTTTCGCTCGCTTTAATTTTCAGTGCATCGCCTACCCCTGCTTCAGTTGCAGCAGCATTAGCAGCTCTCGATATTCTTGAAAAAGAACCTGAGCGTGTTACAAATCTCATCAATAACGCCAATTACATGAGAAAAGGACTTAAAGAAAAAGGATTCAATATTATTGATGGAAGAACTGCAATTGTGCCTGTTATTATTGGAAACGATGATATTGCTCTTAAGATGTGGAGAATTTTATATGACAGCGGGGTTTTCGTAAATGTATTTGTCCCTCCTGGAGTACCTGAAGGAAGACAGATGATGAGAACCAGTTATATGGCAACTCATAAAAAAGAACATTTAGATGAAATAATTCATTTATTCGAGAATGCAGGTAAGACATTAGGATTAATCTAACTTAGTCAAATCATATTTTTTCAAGCATACTTTAGTTTGTTGAGGTATGCTTTTTTTATGAAAGGAAAAATGATGCACGAAGTAACTGTAAAGAGTGTCGCAGATAAAAGTGAACTCAACCAGTTTATAAAATTTCCCTGGCAAATTTACAAGGGAGATAAGTACTGGGTTCCCCCTCTTTTAATGGAACAAAAGACTCTGCTGAACAAGCAAAAAAATCCTTTCTTTAAAGACGCTCAGGCAGAATATTTTCTTGCTTTTAGGGATGGAGAAGTTGTAGGACGAATTGCGGCAATAAAAAATGATATTCATCTTAAATATCACAGTGATTCTTCCGGGCAGTTTGGATTTTTTGAAAGTATTAACGATCAGCAAGTTGCAAATGCATTATTCGACAAAGCAAAATCCTGGATGAAGGAAAATAGTCTAAAATATATGAGAGGTCCTGCTAATCCATCAAGTAATGATATATACGGAATGTTAGTAGAAGGTTTTGACGATTCACCAAGATTGCTTATGCCTTATAATCCAAAATACTATATTGAATTATGTGAAAACTATGGAATGAAAAAAGCAAAAGATATGTTCGCCTGGAAATTAGTTAATGAAAAACTTATGACTTCGGAAAAATTAAAGCGCGGGCAAGAACTCGTCAGGAAAAGATATAATTTGAAAATCTCTCAACTTGATATGAAAAATTTTCAGAAGGATCTTGAAAAATTTAAATATGTATATAACAAAGCTTGGGCACCAAACTGGGGTTTTGTTCCTATGACTGAAGAGCAAATTGATGCTATGGCTAAAGATATGAAACCACTTGCTGAACCTTCTTTAGTTCTTTTTGGTGAAATTGAAGGTAAACTTATCGGGGCAGCACTCGTTATGTTGGATTATAATTTTATCTTTAAGCAAATGAATGGCAGACTTCTCCCCTTCAATTTCATAAAACTATTCACTGAAAAGAAAAAAATTAAATGGGCACGAATCCTTACCCTGGGTATTATCCCGGAATTTCAGAGGAAGGGTTTAGATACAATATTTTATTGGGAAATAGTACACAGGGCAGC
>JAPHUI010000120.1 GCA_026193755.1 Ignavibacteriaceae bacterium
ACGAACAAGCCAATGTGAAGTAGAACTCTTTCACTGGGTTTCTTCACCGGAGTTGTTGTATAGGTTGAAGTGTAATTATCCCCGTAAGGTTCAGGCATATTTAAATATCAAGATTAATTCCGATAGTAAAATAATTTTCATTTAAATCATAGAATTCTCCGTGCACACTTTTGCCGGAGAAATACGAAGCTAAAATACTAAATCCTTTCGACGTTGGCTCACCAAATTTTATTCCCAAAGAAATAATATTGTTGCCTGAATATTCGTCAATTCCGGTAAGTGTAAAATCATAAGCAAGGAAAGGAGTGAATAAAGAGGTCTTTGCATAATCGTGATAATAGTCAAATCCGGCTTCAAAACTTCCCTTTTTAATTTCATTTGGTATAATGTGAATATTGTAAGTAACTCCTCCATAAACACGAAGACCATAAATTTTATAATAAGTAATCAATTCAAAAAACTCTCTGCTGTAGACGAACGATTCTCTTCCACTGAGCCAACTACCGGATTTTGAATCATAATACCCATCAACCAAATGAGCACTTATGTGACTGAAACGGAGACGTGCACCCCATTCGCCATTTTCAGATTGGTTCTTGAAACCTCCATTCAATCCGAATAAATAGTCCACAGTTTCGACAGGAAATTTAAAATTGGCTTCTGATCGTGCTCTGGTGTAAGTAAAAAAATCTGCTCCAATAGAAAAATCATTTTCATTTGAATTCCAATGAATAATATCTCTGGAAGTACCGATGTCTATTCTAACTTTTTTAAGGTCGAATAAATATTGAAATCCAGCTTTTGGTTCCAGAAAATGAGCAGTAAATGGCTGGATATTTAAATCTGATGGAAACCACTCTGTTTGTACCTGTCCGAAAGAATTTAATTTTATAAATAGGATAAGAAATATTATAAGTATAAGTCGCATTACTTATTTTCAGATTTTGGAATAAGTTTCTTTTTAATTTTCTGCTTGACAAGCTTATTGTAGCTGTATTTGAACTTTGACGTTAGGCTTGAAATTGCGTAAAGATTTGTAGGAAAGGCAAACGAAGGCTCGAAATAACAATTGACTGTACAGCCCTGGCAAAAATCAAATTTTCCTTCATTCTTCATAAAGTATTTTAACTTATCTGATTTCCTTATTTCACTGATTGGTCTGTCTATTTTAATTTTATCATTTGCGAAATGGTAACAAGGAAGAATTATTTCATTCTCCGGAGAAATGACGACAACTCTTGAAACTGCTTTGCAGCTTGGATTGTTTATATCATTTCCTCCATCTCTTCTTAATTTCATAAAAGCTTTGTTAAGATAAACATCCATTTTCCCATCACAGTATTCATCAACATAATTAACTGCTTCTTGAGTTAAACCAGAATTACCGAAATATGAGAAAACTGGGTTTACAAGTAATACAAGGTCGTGCTTTGCAGCTAATTCGTGCATTCGTGGCAGCTTCTTAAAAGTTTCATTGGTCACAGTAAAAAGTATATCCGGGAATTCATCTAGAGATTTTGCAATTTTAATACTTTTAAAGATTGAATTGAAGCAATCTACTTTTCTTATTCTATTGTGTTCCTCTTCATCCGGAGAATCAAGAGAAAAATGAAGAAGATTAATTTTCCCTGCAAGCTTTTCAGCAAACTTCGGATATAGTAAAGTATTGGTTGTTATGCTTGTCTGCATCTTCAGATTGTGCACAAACTCTGCCATCAGATGAATATCCTTGTGAAGAAGTGGTTCACCACCCGTGAGATCAATAAACTTTACACCAAGTTTTGCAAGCTGTTCAACGTTTGATTTGAACTCGTGTAGTTTTGCAAAAGGAGTATCCTTAAAATTTGTGTGATCACCAAAATGGCAGAACTCACAGTAAGCGTTACACCTATATGTCACATAATAATTGCAAAGGAGAAGCATCAGTAAACTCTATCTTTCCATTTTACTTTTTTATTGAATAAAACCACAAAAGGAAGAATGAGAACATAAATCATATAATAAATTTCGAACACCGGAAAATATTTTAAATTTTTCTGAAGACCTAATCTGCGATGAACAGGCAAAAGCATAAAGAAATCGATTGAAATCTTAAAAAGGACAAGATAAAGCCAAACTGCACTGTAGATAAAAGGAGTGAGAATTATAAATAAATTTGTCAGGAAAGCCCAAAGCATCAATAATACTCCCGAGAGTGGAGCATTTTTACCACCAACTGCCCAGCGTTTTTTCTGGCTGAATAATTCTCTGATACTTGTGGCTGGATTTGAAATAACAAGTGAATTTTTATTAAGTGGATAAATGAGTTTATATTTTTTCAATTTATTAATTGAGTTCAGTAATAAAAAATCTTCGGTGACGCTAAAAGGTAGGCTTTCATATCCTCCTGTTTCTTCGTAAGCTTTTTTTCTAAAGGACATATTATTCCCGATACAACTTACAGGTTTCCCAAGATTGATTGTTCCCGAAGCGATAAATAGTAAGTAAACAAAATCAATTGCCTGCATACCACTGAAAGCCCCGTTTACTGATTGAGAAGTAAAACCGTTAACGAGTCCAACGTCATTCTTATAATACGAAGCAATAGTTTTCGCCCACAACGGATTCACAGTGCAGTCAGCATCAGTAGTAAGAATGATCTCTCCTGTTGAGATTTTAATCCCTTCAGCCATTGCACGAACTTTACCTTTAAGTTTCTCATCATCAATTTCTGAAAGATTTATAAATTTAAATTTGCTTTTATCTTGAATGAAATCATTGACTAAAGATAGTGTATTATCAGTTGAAGCATCGTCAACGATCATAATTTCAATTTTATTTTCCGGATACTCAAGATTATTTAGTGACTCAAGGCAGCATAGAATGTTTTTCTCCTCATTTCGGACAGCAACAACAATTGAAACCTTTGGTAGTTGATCTTCAGCTAATTGAGGAAAAGTTTTTTTTGCACCGATCACAAGAGTGGCAGAAATAATAAAATAACCGGATACAAGAATTAAAAAAATTATTTCAAGCAATCTTCAGGCTCCCCAAATGGATATCCTTTTTTAACTGCATTAATAATCGTATAGTCAAGGGCCTCCTCTATAATTTCATTGGACTTTGCATTGTCGTGAAAGACAATAACTGAATTTGCTTTTAGAAAATTATCAATAGCATATTTCACTTTTTCAATTCTATTTTTAAAATCGTATGAAAGTAAACTCCACATAATACATTTCAAATTTAGTTCATTCAAAATATTATTTGTTTTTAGATTGAACCTACCGTGTG
>JAPHUI010000074.1 GCA_026193755.1 Ignavibacteriaceae bacterium
AAGGTTCAGGAAGCGCTGGATGCCGGTGCAGATTATGCAGGATTTGAAGAATACCTTGAGAAGATAAAAGGTGGCTGGACAGATGTTGATGTTATCATTGCTACTCCAGATTCCATGAGCGAGTTGGGCAGACTTGGTAAAATTTTAGGACCTAAAGGTTTAATGCCGAATCCTAAAAGTGGTACTGTTACTCAGGATGTAGCTCAAGCTGTTAAGGAAATCAAAGCAGGGAAAATAGAATTTAGAGTGGAGAAGACCGGTATTGTTCACTCTTCAGTTGGCAAATTGAATTTTGAAGCAGATAAACTTGTAGAAAATGCAAGAGCTTTTATTAATACAATTATTAAGATGAAACCTTCTTCTGCTAAGGGACAATATGTTAAGAGTTTGTACTTGTCCAGTACTATGGGACCAGGACTAAGAATTTCTAAAGAAGAATATGCAACCCGTGTAGGGTAATTAAATTTTACGCACTCAAAAAATAAATGCTTCTAACCGACACGTTAATTAAATCGTGAAACGGGAGTAAAATGAACAGAAACGAAAAATCAGAAATAATTTCTGAAATAAAAGAACTCCTTGAGAGTTCAACCGCAATTTACCTGACCGACTACAGAGGAATTAATGTAGAAGATGTAAGTGAACTTCGAAATCAATTCCGTAATGAGGGTGTTCGTTATAAGGTATTTAAAAATACGCTTGTAAAAAGAGCACTAGATGAAGCCGGGAAGTACGAAAAGATTGCGGATCATTTGACAGGTATGACAGGTTTTGCTTTTGCTTCTACAAATCCTCTTGCACCGGCAAAAATTATCAATAAATATTTTAGTGATAAAGAAAAATTATCACTTAAAGCCTGTTATGTTGAAGGAGAGTATTTCGACGGTACCCAATTAAAAACATTGGCGACTCTTCCTTCTAAGAATGAATTAATAGCAGGAATACTTGGCTCAATCAATTCTCCGATATCGGGAATAGCTGGAGCAATAAATGCTGTCTTCAGAGATCTTGTAAGTGTTGTAGATCAGATTTCTCAAAGACAAGCAGCATAATTTTTAATAAGCAAATTAAATCAGGAGTAAAAAATGGCTGAAAAAGTAACTCAAGCATTAGAATTAATAAAAGGGATGTCCCTTATGGAAGCTGCAGAGCTTAAAAAAGCTCTTGAAGATGAATTTGGTGTGACGGCTGCTGCACCAATAATGATGGCTGGACCGATGGCAGGTGGCGGTGGAGATGCTGCAGCTGTTGAAGAACAAACAGAGTTTGATGTTGTTCTGCAATCTGCTGGTGAAAAGAAAATTAATGTAATTAAAGTAGTGAGAGCGCACACAGGTTTAGGTTTAAAAGAAGCCAAGGACCTTGTAGACGGAGCACCAAACACGGTTAAAGAGGGCATCTCAAAAGATGAAGCTGAAAAGCTTAAAAAAGAATTTGAAGACGCCGGCGCTACGGTAACA
This sequence comes from Ignavibacteriaceae bacterium, assembly GCA_026193755.1. Classification (GTDB taxonomy): domain Bacteria; phylum Bacteroidota; class Ignavibacteria; order Ignavibacteriales; family Ignavibacteriaceae; genus IGN2. The sequence continues at coordinate 1,461 of JAPHUI010000074.1, forward strand.
CTGAAATAATCAATTCTTAACCGATATTTAAGCCCTTTTGTAAAGAGTGATAAGACGGTTTTCCGTCCTATCGCTTTTTGCGTTTAGGGTATTGCAATTTTATGCTTAGAAAAACAAAGTTTTTTAACAAAAGGAGAAGGATAATTGAATAAAGATCGTATTTCCTTTGGAACTATAAAATCAGTTATGGATGTACCTGATTTACTAAACATCCAAACCGATACTTTCGAAGATTTTATTCAACTCAGGAAACTCCCTGAGGAAAGAGAAAATAAAGGTCTTCAAAAGGTATTCGTTGATAACTTCCCGATTTTCGATAATAAAGAAAATTACCGTTTGGATTTTATTAATTACGATGTTGAGAAAGCCAGATTTTCAGTCGAAGAATGTATGGAAAGAGGACTGACCTTTGCCGCACCTCTTAAAGCAAAGTTAAGGTTATCTGCTAAGGATCCGGATACAGAAGAGTTTGTTAATAGTGTAGAACAGGAAGTATATCTTGGCAGCGTGCCTTTCATGACTGAAAAAGGAACATTTGTAATTAATGGTGCCGAAAGAGTTGTTGTATCTCAGTTGCACAGGTCACCGGGTGTTGCTTTCTCAGAAACACTTCATCCTAACGGAACTCCTATTTATTCTGCAAGAATAATTCCATTACGTGGTTCCTGGGTAGAGTTTGCTACGGATATCAATTATGTTTTGTATGTATATATCGATCGAAGAAAGAAATTTCCGGCAACAACTCTCCTTCGCGCTCTTGGTTATACGAGCAACGACGAAATCTTAAATCTTTTTAACCTCGTTGAAGAAGTTAACGTAAATAAAGTTGATTTGAGTTCTTATTTGGGAAGAGCCATTGCCAGTGACGTTTTTGATATGTCGACCGGTGAAATTTTTCTAAGCGGTGGAAGCCTGCTAACTGAAGATGATCTTGATAGACTTGGAGAAGCTGAAATAGAAAGTATCAGGTTTCTTTCGCGTGATACTTCTCCTGAACAGGATCTAATAGTAAATACTTTAAGAAAAGATGCATCACAGTCTAAAGAAGAAGCTCTATTTGCAATATACAGACAGCTCAGGTCAGGTGAAGCACCTGACATGGAAACCGCTGAAGCACTGATTGAAAAGCTTTTCTTCAATGATAAAAGATATGATCTTGGCGATGTAGGTCGTCATCGTATGAATGATAAACTTAAATTAAATATTCCTGAAACTACCACGGTTCTCACCATTCAGGACATTATTGAAATAATAAAATATATGATTAAGCTTAAGAACGGAAATGAACCTATTGACGATATTGATCATTTAGGTAACCGAAGAATAAAAACTGTTGGTGAGCAGCTTAGTCAGCAGTTTAATATTGGTATGGCGCGTATGGCAAGGACCATCAAAGAGAGAATGAATATGCGTGATACAGAAAACTTTACTCCACAGGATCTTGTAAACGCACGTACGATAACCAGTGTTATTAATGCATTTTTTGGAACTAACCAGCTTTCCCAGTTTATGGATCAGACTAACCCATTGGCTGAACTTACGCATAAACGAAGGATGTCTGCTCTCGGTCCCGGAGGATTAACCAGGGAAAGAGCTGGATTTGAAGTCAGAGATGTACACTACACGCACTACGGACGTCTCTGTCCAATTGAAACTCCTGAAGGACCAAATATAGGTTTGATTTCATCGTTAACAATTTTTGCTCGTGTAAAC
>JAPHUI010000458.1 GCA_026193755.1 Ignavibacteriaceae bacterium
AAATTATTATATCAAACGAATGACTTCGAAAAAATCTATAATAAAGATCTCCTGGTCGTAACGAAAAATTACGAAAAGTTTTTGGATACTTTGAAATTAGCGGCACCCGAAGAAAAAGCAGATTATTATTTCGGTCGTAAGTCTTTAATAAGCAAAGTCTGTCCGAGATACATATCCTCAAGCTTAGAAAAAGCCTGGTTATTTTATTTGTCAAAAGATTATTCAGATGCAGAGGAAATTTTCAGAGATATTCTTTCAAAATCTGAAAATTATAGTGCGGTTGTTGGTTTAAGTAAAATTTATGAAGACAGTGATTCGCTTAAAGAAGCAATCAATTTACTTCAAACCAATATTAAAACCTTTTCGGGAACTAGCACCGAGTTTGAATTGAAATTCAGATTAGCAGATTTGTATATTAAAAATTCTGAGTTGACAAAAGCAGAAGCATTGTATGATTCTATATCTGAGGTAAGACCAAGCAGACGTCTGAAAATTTTAGCAGATTCGAGAATAGCATTAATAAATGAAGAAACAATCCAGGAGTATGTAAGTGGAAGCGATTTTGATAAATATCTTCTTTTAAAAAAGTTAAATTCTAAATTCTATAACTATGCAACAATTCCTTTAATGATAGATTTAAGTGCTTTACTTGAAGAAGATTATCATTTATTTCTTGATAATTTTAAAGATAATTTTGCGGTTGTTGATGAGATCAGCAGTTATGCTGTTTACAAGATATCTGTATATATGATAAGTAATTTTGATTATGCGAATGCAAGAAAATATGCAGGACTCGCATTACGTTATAAAGGAAATCCAAATTTGACCGAACTTTATGATGAACAATTTAAAAAAGCTGATTGGTTTGTAAAGAATGCAAATCGGGTGTTTAATAAAACCAATTTTGGACAGAATTAATTTCTATGAATTTCAAAGATAAATTAAAAGAATTCAAGTTTCTCCAAAAAGCATCCGAAATTGCTTACGAAGTTGGTATTGAGGTGTTTATCGTTGGTGGATTTATACGTGACCTTATTTTAAATAAGGAAGTTGAGGATATTGATTTTCTTGTAATCGGTGACGTGATTAAATATGCTAAAAGTTTTGCTCTTTCAGCTGGCATTGATGACATTGTAATTTATAAGAACTTCGGAACGGCACATTTCAATCATCAGGGGTTAAATTTTGAGTTCGTAGCATCAAGGAAAGAATCATACAAGAAATCTAGTAGAAAACCTACCGTATCTGAAGGAACTTTTTTTGATGATATTTCACGCCGTGATTTTACAATTAATTCAATTGCTGTATCAGTTTCACCTGATAATTTCGGGGAGGTATTCGATCAATTCGAGGGATTAAGAGATATTGAAAGAAAAATTATCAAAACTCCTCTCGATCCAAAAGAAACTTTTGATGATGATCCGCTTAGAATTTTAAGAGCATTTCGTTTTGCTGCGCAGTTAAATTTTAAAGTTGATAACTCAATTATGACTGCTGCTGAGGAGATGAGAGATAGGCTAGGTATTGTATCTCAGGAAAGAAAGACAGATGAATTCCTTAAAATATTAAAATCAGCTAAACCATCTATAGGATTAGATCTTTTGCAAAAATCCAAGGTAATGGAGGTGATCTTTCCTGAAATTTCACAAATGATTGGAGTTGAACAGAGAGAAGAATATCATCATAAAGATGTTTTTTATCATACATGTGAAGTGGTTGATAATATTTCTAAAAAAACTGACAACGTTTGGCTTCGCATTGTTGCGCTTGTCCACGATATAGCTAAACCAAAAACCAAAAAATTTGTAGAAGGAACTGGATGGACTTTTCACGGGCATGAAGAGCTTGGCGCACGAATGATGAAATCAATTTTCAAAAGAATGAAGCTGCCTATGAATAAGCTTGAGTATGTTGAGAAATTAGTAAGATTACATTTGAGACCAATTGCTCTGGTTAGTAATGAAGTGACTGACTCCGCAATCAGAAGATTGGTAGTTGCAGCAGGCGAAAGTTTGGATGACTTAATTACACTATGTCGTGCCGATATTACCAGCAAAAATCCTGATAAAGTAGAGAGGTATTTACAGAATTATGAAATTGTCATGCTGAAAGTAAAGGAAGTTGAAGAAAAGGATAAACTGCGTTCATTCCAGTCGCCCGTAAGTGGCGAAGTTATTATGCAAGTTTGTAACCTTAAACCATCAAAAAAAGTTGGAGAAATAAAAACTGCAATTGAAGAAGCAATTCTTGATGGAGTGATTGCTAATGATTATGAAGAAGCCTACGAATATCTTCTGAAAATAAAAGACCAATTTATTGAAGAATAATTCCTTTTATAATTTTAATCGTAAGCCTACCAGATAAGTCTTATCATTTAAAAATGCACTACTGTTCTTAACTCCCAGAAAAATATCAACAGGAATTTTTTCTTTAATATTATTGATTTGTTCGTCAATTGTCCTGTAACCATTGTTATCTGAATAGATCAACTTTGAATTTAGTGAAGCAGTTGTATCCGATTCTGTTTTTTTATCCTTATTGAGCACTAACGCATATACGAGAACTCCTGCTACTAACAATCCACCTGCAACATAAATGAATGTGTTGTCGTTAGAATTTGAACTTTGTGATGAGCTGCTACCGCTGCCGCCACCATAATCTTCAAAAATCCGTAAATTATTTTGACAGTAGATTTCTGAAGAAAACAAAATTATTGAAATTGCCAGCAGTGTAGTAAGTATGTACTGTTTTAGATTTGATAAGATTTGCACGATTACCTCTAAATTGTTATTGTTAATATATAATATTTTTCAAACAGTATTCAACCAATCGATTTTTCCTGAAGATAAAATCCAGATTCTAAGTCCAAACCTGATGTAATTCTATTAAAATAACCGAATATGTATTTATTATACCGCCTGTAAAGTTAAATAATTTAAGTGTTGCTTGTATCTTATTTTTGTTACGGGATTTACACATTCATTGAAAATTTTGTAACATTGTATGTTATCTAACTGTCTAATTTTAATAAAAGAGAAATAATGCGGAGATCAGAATGAGATCAATTATCCTAATCTTATTAATACTTACATTTTCAATTAACAATATGGCTCAAGAAGAACTAACACTTGATAAAGCCATAGGAATTGCACTTCATAAAAACTCAACTCTGCTTAAGAGTTCAAATCAAATTCAAGGTTACGAATCAAGCGTTCAGGCTGCATATGGAAATTTTTTACCAACTTTAGGACTTAATGCATCCTGGGATTGGACAAGATCCGATTCAAAAGGGATAGGAACTGTAAATATAAATGGTGTCCCTATTCCAATTTTTAGCATAACGGAAACTTCCAGGAATTACAGTGGTGCTGTATACACTAACTGGACACTTTTTGATGGTCTTTCAAATTTTGCTACACTATCTCAAACCAAAAACAATCTTGAGTCAGCACAGTACAGTTTAGAA
>JAPHUI010000182.1 GCA_026193755.1 Ignavibacteriaceae bacterium
AGAAATCCACCAAGGCAGCGCTTACCATTAATAAATCCCACTGAAACTTTAAACTCATCATTAAGCCTGCGAGCAGTTTTTGACCACGAACTTGAAATTCTAAATCCTTCCTCAACATTTTCCAAAGCAGGGAAGAAATCACTCGTATCTGCCCCAACCATTTGAGTTGAAAGATGAAAGTCCCCGGTTACAATTACGTTCTTAATCTTTTCAGCAAGCAACCAGTCAATTGCACGGTTCAATTCAGCATCGACATCCCAGTTGTAGCTTTCACGACCGATTGTAATTACTCCTGCAGTTCCATCATGCTCAGCGTTTACGTAAAGCTGCTGCCATTTAGGATCATTAATCTTCTCAAAAACATTAGGATACCAACAATTTTTTCCTACTTCGGGATAAAGTTGATGATAGATCTCAACCATCTTGATTGCAGCTTCTGAACCAGTCCTTCTTATATCAGTAAGCACTCCAGGTTGAAATTGAGCGCAGAGTTCGCCAATGGCATTAATACATGATAAATGACTTCGTTTTTCTTTTAGCAAAAGACTTGTCATCTGATAAAGCGATCCTTTAACCCAGTTTAAAAACTCACCCTCTTCCTTATCATTAAGACTCCAGTCAACGACAGGTCTAAAATGATTTGGCGGATACCAGTTTTGTCCGCTGTTTTTTCGCTCTACTAAATCTGCGGTCGGTTCAAAAAGTTTTCCATAATTATTCGATAAATCATTAAGGCATGACCACGTTAAAAAATTAGCTCCGGCAGCACCGATTGCATCATGTGCTCTGAATGGATTAGGACCTATAACCTTTCTTACATATTTATCTATTTTCCAGAAGGGCATATTAGAAGCCTGGTGATATCTAAGTGCCGCAAGTGTCATCCCGCAAAAAAGAACATCAAGAACAAACGACCAGTTGTCACTTACCGTAATCGGTACTAATCCTAAAGCCCATAAAAGTTTTGTAATATCTGAAGGTTCCTGTTCCACAATCTCCCAAATTTTATTTATTTCGTGAGGGAATGCCGGATGAGCAATACCAACCCCAAGCTCAGAACTTGGGAATCCTGAAGTGACTGAACGAATTTCTATTCCTGGAAAATTTTTTCTGAAGAGTTCATAGTGATTTTTTTTGATCTCAAGGATTTCCGGTATAGCTTCCAGAAGAAATCTTGGTCTAAATTCTTTCAGTTTGGCAGGTAGGTTTCCACCGTCATAAGATAGACGAATAAAGTTAGACATAATTTTATCAGCACCCTTTTTCCCGAAGGCACCAATCAATCCCTGATACTTCTGGCTGATCGCATCCGGAACTCCGGGGAAATCCAAACCAATTACTGGAACGCCGAAAGGTTCAAGTCTGGAACCAAGCTGCATTGCTTTACCTGCGCCGACAATACCATTAGCTCCGGAGATAACAAGACAACCACGATCATTTGACTTGCCAAAAACTTGCTCTACTATGTCTTTAGTATCAACAGGTAACTTTCCGTTTTGAAATATTTCAAGAACTGTCCCCAGACTAAGTGTTTGAAGTGTTGAAGGCCTCATCGATTTTATCATCTTTATTTCCTCCCCTCATTTACTTTTAGTATTGCTGCAATACCTACATCGCCAGCAGCACATCCAAATACCAGAACATAACCTCCCCCAAGTGAAACAGCTTCTTCAAGTCCTTCAATAACCAAGCGGGTTAGTGTCGGACCCTGTGGATGTCCCCATACAAGCGAACATCCGGTTGTGTTCATCTTATGCCAATCGTAATTTAATACTTTTGAAAAAATTGCATCGTTAACTGCAAACGGGTTATGATTTTTAACCACAGCTATATCATCCATAGTTAATCCTGTTCTATCCAGTAATTTTTTTACAGCAAGGGCAGGAGCTTCGGGCATAAAACTCGGTAGCGTTCTGACTTCAGTCTTTCCGATAAAGCTGATATCTATTTCCGGTCGTGTGCTAAGTTCTCTGGCTTTTCCCATGCTAGTAACTAATAATGTTGCCATACCATCAGAAGCATGAGTTTGGCTGCCAAGAGTTATGCAGGTATCTAGTTCGCGCATTTCTCTCAACGCTGATCGTGTAATTTGACGAACTCCTTTATCTTCGTCGACACTTCCCAGAAAGCGACCCTGATTATTTAGTACATCAAAAGGAAAAAGAATGTTTTCAAACCAGCCGGAATTTTTTGTATTAAAATATTGTTCGTATCTGTGGAATGTGATATCGTCCACCTCTTTCCGATCAATTTTATATTTTCTTGCAGACATACCGGCAGTTTTAATCATCGCATTACCTGTTGCAGGATCAAACCCAAAGTTGTCCCAAACATCAGCTAGCACTTCAGTTCTTCTGTAAGAACGTCTTTCGGGAAAAACACCAACGGGTGAGTCACTTGTCCGGTCAAATGTAAGAACACCCACAACTTCATTAGAACCGGATTCGATCTCAGACGCTGCTACAATAATAGCTTGTAGTCCTGTTGCACAAGCTTGTTCTACATGGTAACCCGGGATCCGCTGACCAAGACAGCTTGCTACAAGCGGCGCATTCCAGAATTTCCAGTGCCAGGGTATGGTTGAACCAATTACAAGATATTCCAGTTCGCTTTTAGGAACCTTTTTCATACCAAGGATTTTGTTCATCGCTTCACCTGCAAACTGCCCGATATTTACTTCTGCCAATGCGGAAGTCTGCCACGCAGGGAAGTAGCTGCTGCCCCAGGTTCCGTATGGAATTCTTGCTTTTGGAAACATTGTTTTTTCATCTTTCATCAGACTCTCCTTTAATATCCGGATATAAGATAAAAGTGCTCTTAATAAATACTAAAATACTAAAAATGTTCAAGTAAAATTATTTAATCTAATTCATTTTGAAAGAACAATTAGTTTGACCCAGAAGTTAGATTTCAAATAAATTCCAATTGAAAATAAAAGAAACTACTTTGCCACTTCTGATTAATTCATTATAATAAAAACCAAAAACAAATTTCTTGTGTATGAGTGTTAAGCAACTTAGTCTAAGAGGCATACTAAAAACCCTGGGACCGGGTATTCTTTATGCCGGTGCAGCAATTGGGGCGTCACATCTTGTTCAATCAACCCGCGCAGGTGCGAATTACAGTTTTGAATTAATATGGGCTGTCATATTAATAAATCTTTTTAAGTATCCCTTTTTCGAATTTGCTTACAGGTACACCGCAGCAACCGGTAAGAGTATGCTTGAGGGATACAGAGAACTTGGGCAGTGGGCGATTATTACTTTCTTCATTTTATCATTTATTACAGCAATAATTAATTTTGCCGCAGTAGTCCTTGTGTGCTCTGGTCTCGCTGCGTTCTTCTTTAATCTGCAGATAGATTTGTTTTATATAAGTATTGCTTTGTTGCTGGCAGTCTTGGTGATGTTATATATCGGACATTACGCAGTCCTGGACTGGACAATGAAAGGAATGATATTAATTTTAAGCTTTGCAACCATTATCGCTTTCATCATAGCGGTTGGTCACGGTTCAAATTTAGAAAACGGATTTGTTCCTCCGGAACTATGGGATGCAGCGGGAATTACATTCTTAATTGCCCTTATGGGATGGATGCCCACTCCAATCGAAGCATCGGTATGGCCATCACTCTGGACATTAGAAAGAAAAAAACAAACTAAGTATGAATCGAGCTACAAGGAACAATTATTTGATTTCCATGCCGGTTATTTGGGGTCGGGAGTAATGTCTCTCTTTTTTCTTGGCTTGGGTGCATTCGTATTGTACGGAAGCGGAATGCAGTTTTCAAATTCAAGTGTTGAGTTTTCCGGGCAGCTTGTCTCTATTTATTCAAAAACATTTGGAAGCTGGAGCACCCCTTTAATGGCAGCAATAGCACTTCTTACAATGTTCACTACTGCACTTACAGTTATTGATGGTTATCCCCGGTCCCTGGAAGCATCTGTTATCCAGATTTTCCCAGCTGCAAAAAAATTTTCTCCCAAATTATACTGGGTATGGGTTTTGTTTCTTTCCATACTTGCTGTACTTATAATCGGCGTATTCACCAGTAGTATGAAAACTCTTCTTGATTTTGCCACAATCATTTCTTTCTTAGCAGCACCATTTTTTGCTTACATCAATTTTAAGGTTGTAAAAAGTAATTTCACACCATTGGAACATCACCCGCCAAGGTGGTTAACGGTGTTGAGTTGGTTGGGTATTATTTTTCTGATTGGATTTAGTGTGTTGTATATTATTTCAAGGATAGTTTATTGAGAATAAAATGGTGTGTTAAGTTATTATATGACGATGGTTTTCTTGAAAGTTAGATAAAATGATAATTTTTACAATTTCCTAAGTCCCGAGTTTAGTTTTTCCCCTATACTTCTCCCGCACC
>JAPHUI010000390.1 GCA_026193755.1 Ignavibacteriaceae bacterium
CTTGTCTCGAGCTGGCTCGGTTATATAAATCATTGAATAATCCGGTTCCAGAGCCCATACTTTCATTCCCATTTCACGCGACCAATCAGGTTTTACAATTTTCATTGTTATTTCTGAATAGCTCGATTTTGCTTTCATCAATTCATCTGCTTTTTTCACAATCTCCGTTGCATCTTGCCCAAAAGTGTTTACTAAAAAAAGGAACAGAATAATTAATGAATAAAAAAAAGACTTAAACATTTTTAACCTTTTTTATTTTTTACAAAAATTTCTATCATATAGTTGCTCATTTCATCAAGAGGATAGCCTTCGGGAGCTGTCACATAATTCAACCCAATTCCATCGAACATTGTCCCTAACATCAGTGCTTCCATCGTCGGATTTTTCGATCCCATTTCTTTAAATAATTTCACTACGTAATTCAAATAATCATCTCTCATCTTTTCATAAAGTTCAGATAATTTTTTGTGAACATCTGACTGATGAACCAGGAAAAGGTACAATTGCCAGAACGTTATGTTTTTTTTGAGGTGCTCGGTTGTTTGAATAATCATTTGTTCAATTTGTTTTTCGGCGGGAAGGTTCTCAGACATTTGAACTATTCGCATGATTTCATCATAAACTTTCATTATGACTGAATCCAAAAGTTGCTCTTTACTTTTATAATAATTGTAGAGAAGTCCTTTAGAAATTCCTGCCTTTTCAGCAATTTGAGAAATAGACGTTGCGTGATAGCCTTTGATTGCAAATAGCTCTAGCGCTATTTTTTCAATATTTTCGCGGCTTTTTTGCCTGATTTCTTCAAATTGGACTTTTGTTCTTGGGCTCATACTTTTTTGACTGAACGTTTGTTCAAAACATAAATAAATATTTCTCTCAAGTCAAGAGGTTTTATTTGAATGGTCTCAAATTTTGATTTGTATCACAATTAAGAGAGAGTCAAGATTAAAATTTACTCTTTAATAGCCCGAATAATTAAATCCTTAGACTGCTCTTTATGGAAAGTTGCGAGTTCGAATTCCGAAAAGTATTCAACTTTGCTGAACTCTAGTTTTTTCAAAATAGCATCAAAATCATCCCGAGTATGAGGAAACAATTTGGTGGAAATGAGTTTATGTTCAGAAGGTTTTTCTTTCTTGAATATTAATATGTTAAACGTTATTTCATTATCAATAAAATCATAAAAGCGTATAAAAAATTTATCTGCTCCTTTTGTAATATTAACAATTCTCTGTTTTTCATTTATTATTTTTTCGTAATTCAAAACCTGGATTAATAATATCCCTTGATGTTTTAATATCTGTTTGCATCGTTGCAACGATTTTCCTAATCGCTCCCTGTCAATATTGGCAAAGGTATTCCCTAATGAAACTGCAAGATCAAACTGATCATCAAAGTCTTCAGATATGGAATCAATTGAATTATTATGAAATGCAACCCTTACTTTTTCTCTCTCAGCATTTTCTTTTGCAACTTCCAGCATTTCAACGGAGGGATCGAATGCCGTTACTTTTAGTCCTGATGATGCAAAAGCTATAGAATCTACACCGCTTCCACATCCAAGATCTGCAGCATATTTCATTCCGGGAGTAATAAAATTTTTGAGAATTCTTTTTTTGTTTTCAACAGCTTTTTCAAATGAAACCATTTGATCGTAATCTGAAGCAAGCTCGTCGAAAAAACTGTTATTCGGAAGCAGGTTTTTCATTAATCACCAATTTTTATTTTCACGTTCTCGGATATAAATTATATTTTTGCGTATAATCAAGATAATAATTCATTTTCAACAGAAAGAAATTTAAGGAAATATTTATGCCGAATCCTCTTATTGCACATGTAGAGATTCCATCGACTAATCTCAATCAGTCTGAAGAATTTTTTAAGAAAGTTTTTGGCTGGGAGTTTAAACCATTCGGTAACGGTTATTTACTTTTTAACAATCACCAGGGAATAATGGTTGGTTTACGAAAGGCAGAACAAGTTTTAAAAGGTGACTGCACAGTGTTTCATGTAAATGTAGATAGCATAGAGCAAACTATAGAAAAAGTAAAATCTGCAGGTGGACATATAAAAACCGGAAAAACAACTATACCTGCAATGGGATGGTATGCAGTTATTTATGATCCGGACGGGAATAGTATTGGATTATACCAGAAGAGTTAACGAAATTTTGAGAAATATAATGATGATTGATTGTCATTCTGAGCAAAGCGAAGAATCTAATTACTAAATTTTAATTTAAGATTCTTCACTTCGCATACGCTTCGTTCAGAATGACGGCTCTGGTTTTTCTTCGGATTCAACTATACGATAGGAATGTTTGATATTTATTGCTTTTTTCAGCATCGCCGAAACTCCACAATAAGTATTAGTTGAAAGCTCAATAGCCCTCTCAACATCCTTCTCTTTTAAATCTTCGCCATAAAATACATATTCAAGATCAATATCAGTAAATACTTTGGGATGTTCTTCGGTTTGCTGAGCTGTAATATTAATTTCAAAATCGGTCAGGTTAACTCTTTTTTTCTGAAGAATACTTACTACATCGCTCCCCGTGCATCCAGCAAGTGACATAAGCA
>JAPHUI010000036.1 GCA_026193755.1 Ignavibacteriaceae bacterium
AAGAATATATGCGTACTTGTTTTTTTCTGGTGTATGAAAATCTAACGCGGCAAATTCGAATGAAATTATAAAATCTTTATAGGATAGCTCAATTTCCTTAGTTTCAGTTATAGATTTTTTCAGGATAGTTCTGTTAGTAGTTGTGTCTAGTCCTACTGGCACAGAATTATTAAATAATCGAAAATCGGTTATTACTATCGGAGGAATACGGACATTTTCCTTTATACTATCTGGATAAAAACTATTAAATCCATTGTCTCCACCAAAAAACATTTCACCTTTCTTGTTCTTAAAATAAGCCCCTCCCTGGAAGAAATTGCTTTGAAGCCCATCTGTCGTTGAATAGTTTTTGAATGTTACTGTTTTAGGATTGAACTTAGATAAGCCATTGCTGGTGCTGAGCCACAAGTTACCTTCGTCATCCCCAAGTATTCCTTTAATTGAATTATCAGGTAATCCATCTTCTTCATTGAAGTGAACAAACTTTTCGCTCTTACTATCAAACTTACTCAATCCTCCTGCGTCAGTTCCAATCCAGAAATTTCCAGAATTATCTTGATATATTGAGATTACATGGTTATCACTTAAGCTTGAAGGATCCTTGGAATCGTGTGCGTAATGAATAAAAGTAGCTTGCGAATTGTAATCTTTTGAGGGAATCAGTTTGTTTAAACCACCTGAAGTCCCGATCCAAATTGTCCCTTGTTGATCTTGATAAATACACCATACCCGGCTGTTACTAATGGTAGTTGAATCTTTAGGATTGTGCAAGTATCGTACGAAATAGGCAGGAGACATTGTAGCTGTTCCGCTTATTAACTTATTCAATCCAACTTCGGTTCCAATCCAAAGGTTACCAATTTTATCCTTATAAATAGTACGTATGAAATTATTGCTCAAGCTTTTTGGATCATTAGGATCATATTCATAATTGATGAATTTAGGATTGGATTTCTTCTTTCCACTCTGAAGAAGTTTTTTAAGACCTGAATTCATAGTACCTATCCAGATATTTCCATATTCGTCTTCACAAATTGAAAGTACCGAATTGATACTTCTAAGATTATTAAGATTGTGAGAATAATGAAAAAAAGAAGGGGTAAATTTCCCGTCACTGCTATGAATAAGTTTGTTTAACCCACCATAGACTGTGCCAATCCATAGATTAGCATCTCTATCTTCATATATGGAACATACTCTGTCAGAGCTTAAACTTGTAGGATCGTTCGGATTGTGTTTATAATGGTTGAATTGATTTTTCAACGGATCAAATTTATTTAAACCACCGGGCGTTGTGCCAACCCAGAGAATTCCTGAGTTATCTTCATAAATTGAATAAACCGAATTTCCATTCAGACTTTTGGAATCGTTCGGATCAGCATTATAATTTGTAAACTTTTCATTCACCTTGTTAAATTTATTTAATCCTCCTCGCAAGGTTCCAAACCAGAGATCACCTGCAGCATCTTCGAGGATTTGCCAAATTAAATTGCTGCTTAAGCTTGTTGGGTCGCCGGGATTATTAAGGTAGTGAATGAATGAGGGATTGGGTTGATTAAATTCACCTGGATTAAGTTTATTTATTCCGCCACCAATTGTTCCTATCCATAGAATACCTGAATGATCCACATAGACTGAAAAAACAGCATTATGACTCAAACTTTTGGGATCATCAGGATTGTGTTTATAGTGAATAAATGTTGGAGAGGCTTTATTAATCTCATCCAGCGAAAGTTTATCTAAACCATCTCCGGTTGCGATCCATAGATTCCCTGATTTATCTTCACAAATTTGCCCAACTCCATCATTACATAAACTTGTTGGTTCATTAGAATCGTTTTTGTAATGTATAAATGAAGTAACCGAATCACTAGTAATAAGTTTATTTAATCCGCCAAAGGTTCCTATCCATAAATTACCAGACTTGTTTTCAAGAATTGAACTTACAACATTATCGCTTAAACTGTTTGGATCATTAGCATCGTGAGTATATCGGGTGAACTGATCTGTTTCCCTTTTGTATTTATTTAGTCCCCCGCCTTCTGTTCCAAACCATAAAACCCCTGATCTATCTTCATAGATTGAAATTACACCATTGTAGCTTAAACTTTTTTCATCATTGGGATTGTACTTAAATGTTTTGAAATTGTAACCATCATATCTAACCAATCCGTTACCACCAAACCACATAAATCCCTGGCTGTCCTGTAAAATAGCAAACACCCCACTTTGTGAGTATCCTTCTTCCGAAGAGAAATGCTCAAATACAGGTTTTTGCCATTCTGCAAATTTATCTTTGCTTTGCGGAAGGATATGAGAGTTTATTGAGGACAGGATCAAAGCAGTAATACAGATGTAAACCAGATAACCAATTTTATATTTATTGAATGTCTGCAAGATATGAAGCCTTCGATTTTCAAATCGAAATTGGGAATATAAATCATAAATTCCAAATAGAAATTATTATATCATTCAAAGCTTATTGCCGACTGATGAATTAGCATATTTCTTAAAGAGGAAGGCCTTAAATCTTTAATAATAACCCAGTGTTGAGTATTTTTATGATTATTTTTAATTCTTATTTACTCTAACCGCATATTAAGCAGGGAGACAAATGAAAAGCATAATTAATTGGACAAAAATTGATGAAGCTCCGGCTTTAGCATCTTATTGTTTATTACCTATCTTAAAATCGTATTTAAAGAACAGCGGAATCGAAATTGACATAGCTGATATATCACTTGCCGGAAGAATAATTGCAAACTTTCCGGATAATCTAACGGATGAACAAAAACTTCCGGATTACCTTACTGAACTCGGCGAACTAACTCAACATCCCGAAGCTAATATTATAAAGCTTCCGAATATAAGTGCTTCTATTCCACAACTTCATGCAGCAATTAAAGAATTGCAATCAAAAGGTTATAAAATTCCTGATTATCCTGATGAACCCAAAAATGATGAAGAGAAAAAACTAAAAGAAAGATTTTCAAAAGTACTCGGCTCTGCTGTTAATCCTGTTCTTCGTGAAGGAAACTCTGACAGACGTGCTGCAGCTTCAGTTAAAAAGTTTGCGCAGAAACATCCACATAAAA